>JAFQQW010000058.1 GCA_017410375.1 Clostridia bacterium
AGGAAAAAATGTTTGGAATGGACAAACTGAGCCCAAACCGCGTTGCATCGCGGTTTGGGGTTACCCGAAGGCGTACAAAGGTACGTCGAGAGGCGAAGTTTGTTCATAGCAAAAACGCATTTATCAAAAGAAAACACGCAATTTTTTTGCGTGTTTTCTTCATTTTGTGCCTTTCTTTTAAGTTTGCACAAACTTTGTTTGCCCTTATACTCGCGTTTTTGCGATCCGGACTTTTTTTACATTCCCTTTTTTTATTGACATTTTCTGCCTTTTTGTATATAATAACCCTAGACAAGAAAGGAGAGTTTTTCATGCAAATCCGATTTCCTGATTCAATACATATTTTAAGCGAGGCGCAGACCTTCCGCTTTACGGGCACGACCGAGGCGGTGCAGGACGACATCCGCGTTTCCCTTTCCAAAAAAGAGGAAACCCTAAACGTTTCGCTTACGGCAGACACCACGCCCGTTTCGTTCATCCGCCTTTACTGGCACTTTTCGGATGCCGAAAAACGCCCCATTCCCTATAAAATTTACGGGGATGCCTGGGAGCGCACCTACGGAGATGCGGAGTGGCGCGGTCTTTGCGCGCACCGCTGTATGCCCTGGGTATGTGCCGTTTCCAACGGCTCGGACTTAAACACCGACTATCAGGGTCGCTTTACCGACTGCTTTGGCGTAAAAGTACGCCCTAGCGCCCTATGCTTTTGGCAATATGACGGAAAAGGCGTACTGCTCTGGCTGGACGTGCGCTCGGGCGGACTTGGGGTATTGCTGAACGGTCGCACCCTTGACCTTTGCGATATCTTATTTGAAACCTACACTGATACCTCTGCATTCAAAGCACTCCGCGTCTTTTATTTTCGCCTTTGTGATGACCCGATTCTGCCCGACCACAAGGTATACGGCAACAACAACTGGTATTATGCCTACGGCAATTCCTCTTATGAAGAAATTTTACAGGATACCGACATCTTAATGCAAGGCTGTAAAGGTCTTAAAAATCCCCCGTACATGGTTGTGGACGACTGCTGGTCAAAAAACCGCTGTGATGCTCCCTGGGATACTTTGTGCGATACTTTTTCAGATATGAAAAAGCTTGCAGAGGAAATCTCTGCCAAAGGTGCACGCCCGGGCATCTGGTTCCGTCCGCTGTCCGACCAGACCAACGTGCTTCCCTTGCAAAAAATGCAAAATGATAACCGCTTTTTAGACCCGTCCCACCCGGAGGTGCTGGCGTATGTGGCAAAAACAGTACGCATGCTTTGCCATGAATGGGGCTACAAGCTGATTAAACACGATTTTTCCACCTTCGATATGTTTGGTGCCTGGGGCTTTCAGCGTCCCACCGTCCTTGCCGAGGGAGACTGGCATTTTTATAACCGTCACAAAACCTCTGCCGAAATTGTGCTGGATTTGTACAAAACCATTTCAGATGCGGCAGGCAGGGATGTTTTACTGCTTGGCTGTAATGTCATCGGACACTTAGCGGCAGGCACGCACCAGTTAAACCGCATCGGTGACGACACCAGCGGCAGAACCTGGGACAGAACCCGAAAGTTCGGGGTAAATACCTTAGCCTTCCGTATGCTCCACCACAAAGCCTTTTATGACGCGGATGCGGACTGTATCGGCATCACAAACGCCATTGACTGGCGCATGAATAAAAAGTGGCTTTCTATCCTGGCAAACAGCGGAACTTCGCTGTTTGTATCGCCCAAGCCCTCAGACTTAACCGACCAAATCAGAGCCGATTTAAAGGAAGCCTATGCTGTAAATTCGGTGCAGGCGGACACGTTAGAGCCTTTGGACTGGATGGAAAACACCTGTCCCGAGCACTGGCTGTTAAACGGCAAAGAAATCGCCTTCAACTGGCTGGACGAAGAGGGCGTTGCCTCCTACCCACCCAAATACTAAAACAAAAAAGGGGCTGTAAAAAAAGTCCGGACCCCAAAAAGGAGCTGTAATAAATTTACAGCTCCTTTTACAGTAAATTGTTCTCTTACTCTGCTTCTGCATAAATGCGCTGGATGCGGATATCGGTGTCCCACTGCGTAATATTGCCGGAGCTTGGCATTGCGAAAAAGCCGTTGATATCTAACGTCTCATCCAGTTCTATACAGTCGCTGACTAAGCTTCCCTTACCGCACGCAAAGGTAGCCACCTCGTGAATTGTACCGTCCGGCGAGCGTGCATATAATTTCCATTCAATATTGCCATACAGCTCTTCAGGCGTCTGGAAGGAATACAGATACCAAAACCGCTTACAGTTTTCAATCGTCTTGCTCAGTCCGGTTACATGTGCCGTCAAGAGCCATTTCCCCATGGTGTAGGTCGACTCATTCATCTCGACTGCTGCACCAACAATCACCGGCTTATACCGAAGGTCTGCCGCACGTGTCACAATCTCATACTGTGCTTCCTCCCCTCCGCTGATGTTATCTACCAGGGGAACCTTAAATTTTGTATCTTCGGTGAATTTATAGCCTTCCTTAGCCTTAAAATCAAAGCCGATAATATACGCATAATCCATTTCAAACACATGCGAATCCTCTACAGTAGTTTCACTTACTTCAGGATAGGAATCCCGCTTCTTCACATACGAAATTTCCACCTCGTATGCCTCCGGGTCACCGGAAACAAATTCAATATCCGCAGGGGTCTGACCGGCTTCGATTACACAAATCTCCCCGTTATCCTGCCAGTTCAAAACTGCATCCGACACATTAAATTGCACGCTCGCCTCCGTCACCGTTTCGGGCAGGCTCCACAGATAGAACGCACCGCAAGCCAGACCGAGAACCAGCAATACCACTATGGCAAGACGCGCCGCCGTTTTGCCCTTTTTCTTTTTTACGAGAGGCACAAAATCCTCAAACGCATCCTTGTTTAACGTCTCGGGTTCTCCCCTTTGAACCTCATCATACACTTTTTTGAACGGCTCCATTCCAAACACATCCTTTTTTTGCTTCAATTATACCATATATGCAGATGCCTGTCAATTTAAAACATTATTCTTTTATAGCCTTTGCAAGCTTATACAAAAGGTCTTTGCCATAGGTGTAGTTTTTAAGATAGGTCATGGTCTGATCCTCTAACCCTGCCGC
Source organism: Clostridia bacterium (assembly GCA_017410375.1). Taxonomy (NCBI): domain Bacteria; kingdom Bacillati; phylum Bacillota; class Clostridia; species Clostridia bacterium. Next base: position 3,107 of record JAFQQW010000058.1, read on the forward strand.
CTTTTGCACAAAGGTCAAGTCGTCCATCTCAAGTCCTGCCTTAAAGTCCTGCCACGCCTGCCAGTTGTTTTTGGACATACTGCAGGGGCATATTTTACCCGAGGCATCATAGTGACGCACCACTCGGGAAAGGGGAATATTCAATTCCTCCATCAGTTTTTTCACAAGTGCCTGGGCGCGCTTTACGGCTTTATCATAGTCCCCGTCACGGTTGATGCAAATCTCAATCCCGACGCTGTTGCTGTTGGTGATGCCGTTTTTGCCTTTTCCGTCTCCGCAATGCCAGGTGTAGTAGGTGTGATAGTCATTTACCTGAAGTGCCACGCTGTCATCTACAAAAAAGTCTGCCGAAGCACTGCGGTCACCGCCGTTGAAATAGTTAAAGTGTGCCATGGCATTCGCGCCTTTTCCGCTGTTGCCCGTATCATGCACCACAATGTAGATTGGCTTTTGACTTCTTTTGGTTTTGTTGTATGCAATCTGCATGCTGTCGCCTCCCTTTTATTTGTCTGTTTTGCTGTTTTGTAACATCTCAAGCCCTTTTTGAATCCAGTCAGGGTAGCTTACACCCATCATACCCATGTTCTCCAGGATACTGATGCACTCGCCCGCCACAAAGAACAAAATCGCGGTATTCCGACAAAAATAGCCGTCTCCCACCGCCACCGAAAGGCGTGTAATCATCACAATCAATAAAAGCTGACTGACCTTTCGCATCAAACCGCGCACCGCTGTTTTGGAGTTTAACGCACCGCTTTTGGTCTTGGGGCTTTTCTGAAACACGGTTGCCAGAATCATCCCGCTGATAAAATCAATCGCCATCACCAGACACAAAAGCTGCATCAGACAGTCAAAGCCCCCGAACAAATAGGAAAGCACCATAGAAAGCAGTACCCGTGCCGTGTGTAAAATTCTGTCCATTTTTCTCCCTCCCTTTTCATAACATTATTTAAGTGACTCTAAAACCTCCACAAAAATTTCCCGTACCGTTACGATGGAATTGCCTGAAAACAGGGTCAGCCGAAGCTGTAATTCCCCGGGTACGCTGTACATGGACGGCTCTAAAAAACAAACCGCCTGACCGCCCTCTGCCATGTCCCCGATGTTTTTGACCACCCTGCCGTCAGGGCGCTTGGCGGTCACCATCAGATAGCTTTCCCCCTCTGCCTCGTGGGTCACAAAGTACGCAAGCTTATCTCCCACCACCAGCGGACGGGTTGCGTAAGCAGAAAAGCTGTCCTCTACTGTTTTAATTTCCAGTTGCATAAAAATCTCCCCCTTTTTACGCCAGCACAACGCGGCAATTGAGCGGAATGCCGTGCTTATTTTTCAGGTAATCCTCTTTCTCTCCCGTGCCGTTGAAGCTGACCCGAAGCCAAAGGGCGCCGTCCTCGTCGGTGATCAGCTCACCCTCAATGCGGTACAGACGGGAATGGCTCTTATCATGGTACAAAACCACCTTATTGCTTGTGCTGTGTTGCCAAATCACATCATCGGTGTCGAAGGTAGACAGTCCCCAAATATTCAAACGTATGCTAAGGCTCTCTGTCTCGCCCGATTTGAGATTCGCGGTGAAAAAGGCAAGGTTTCTTGCCAAATCAGACTGCTGAGCCTCCGCGTGCCGTCCGTGAAGCATCAACTGCGTGTAGGTGTGCGGACCGCGGGTAAGCAGATAGTCCCCTTCCCCGTCAATTAAGAAAGTTTTGGTGGCATTAAGCCCTGCATCCGAGGCATAAAAGGACGGCACCTTGCCCTTGGCATAACGGCGAAGGTCGGTCACCGCACCTGTTTCGTCAATTTTGGCTAAGGGTACCACATTGCCCGAAGGCTCTGCCTCGGATACCGCAGGGTACGCCCTGTTTTCCTGCAAAGCGCTTACAAGATACACATAAACCGCCTTGCCCTTGGGGATGCTTAATGTCTCGGTTTCGGTAATTTCCAATACCGTGCCGTCCTTAAAAAAGGCAAGTCCCGGAGAAATCAGCACATTTTGTCCCGCCACACGCACAGAAAGAGAACTGTCGGTGGTGGGGACAACCCCTTCGGTACAGTTGTTTTTCACAATCTCATTCAGCTTAGACAGCGAGTAGGGCACGCCATCTGCAAAGCAGTCCGAAACACCGCTTGACACAAACAGTGAAACCCAGCGGTTCAGCTCCTCCGCCCCCACCGTCTGGTCATCGAAAAAGGAATAGGTATACGCCATATTCTTCCTCCTTTTTACAAATTTATAATTTATTATTTATTTTGCTATTCTTCTAAGGGTGAAAGGCTGATAATCGGCTGCGGCAGGGCGGTATCGTATAAAATACGCCGAACCTGCAGGGATTTTAACCCCTTTTCCAACCCCACCGTTTTTTCTGCCGACACCATATCCCCCAAAGAAAGGGTTATATTTTCGGGCTTTACCGACCAGTCCTCCACAGGATAGCGACGGAGGGCTAAAATCGCCTCTGCCTCTGCACGGCTTAAATTCCTGAAATCCTGCTCGAACACTGCCAGAGGGTTTTCGGTAAATGTCACATACCGCTCTATTACATCCTTCGGTCCGTTTGCCCATTTGAGCTTGCCATCTAAGGTGTCACAGTAAAGATAAACGCCCTTTTCATAAAAAATGTCCTCAAATTCAATGGCCTCGGTCAGATAGTACTGGTGCATGTAGTTGTCCGGGTCACCGTCTTTTAAGCCGTCGCCTGCATCCACATTCTCCACCGGAAAAAATGCCTCCAGACAGTAGCAGGCATTCTGCACACCGTTATAGGGAATGTCACAAACCACATTGTGTACATTGCGGTTGTCTGTTGAAATACGCACCGTTGTCTGTCTTTTTTCGACAAATTCGAACGTAAATATACCTTTGTCAAATGCAATGCATATCCCAAGTCCCGAACCGGCTAAGAAAGTTTTAACTGCCGTTAAAAGGTCGGTCGGCTCCTGAAAAACGAAATCCTTTTCGGGCAGACGGTCGGTGTGGGGCGCAATGGCTAAAAACGGAGCATATTCTTCCAAAACCGCACGCACACAAGCCTCTCCCGTTCCTGAAATTGAAAATTTGTCCTTCGGAATGATTCGCCTTGCGAGCAGTACCGTAAGCGCCCTTGCCTGCACCTTGATAAAGCTTTCGGCATACCGCACACTTTCCACCGTTGCAAACATACCGCGCCAATTCAGCAATACATACGGCTCTTTTTCGAGCAAATCGCTGATACCGTGGGGTGTGGTGAGGGTCAGCGTCACAAGCCCTGCGTCGGTCAGGCAGTTCTCCCAGGAAAGGTGTACATATTTCGAAACGGTCATAAGCAACGTGCCGTCATATCTGTAAATACGAATATCATCCATGGCTATCCCCCTTTACAAAATAGCTTCCACAAACGAAACGTTATAGTGACAGCTGCACCACACGTCTGCCGTTTTGCAATCAAACACCAGCTTATTTTCGCCCTTTTGCAGGGCAAAATCGCTTAAATAGCTGTCTGCCTGCATGTTGCCGAGCAAATCATCGCCCTTTTCATCGGTTACAGTGCGGTCGGGCACCGAAAGAATCACCTTACCGCCTGACGGGATTTCCCCCGTATATTTTAAGCTTTTGCCTGTGGTTTGGTTGGTAATTACAAAGCCATCCGCCACGCTTTCGCTGCGGTTTTCCACCAGGAATACCGCCTCAGCAGCGATATCTCCGTCGTTTAGCAGAATGCCCGATTTTACGCGCACCGAAGGCACGCAGGGCAAAGTAAAGGTGGTCTGAAGCCTCTTTTCCCGATTGTAAATGTTTTTTACAATTTCAACAGGATGCTTAAAATAGGGATTGTCACATCGAAAGGCAAGCTCTAAATAAAAGGTGCCCGTCTCGGTGATTTTTTTGTCCGAAACGCCGATGCACCGCGCGCCAATGCTTTTTACGCCCCGGTCGGAACGGAAAATCAGCTCACCCGGGATATACAGAAGCCTTAAAGCCCTTGCCACACGGGTGTAGTCGCAGTACACATGGCCTGTGATTTGTATATCTCTTGCCTTGTCCCGACTGCCCGTTAAAACCTGACCCGGCTGAAAGGCAAAGGTAGCGGTTGCTTCGTCCTTTTCGGGCAGACCCAGCCCCGAAACCGAAAGGGGCCTAAGGAGCGGATTTGAACCGCCGCAAAGGCGTACCGCACCTGAAGCCGTTTTATATTCGATACTGTACATTCGCCTGCCCCCTTAATTTATCTATGTAATAAACCGAAAATTTAAAGGGTAAATAGCCCTCGAAAATTCCGCTTTTGATTAAGTTACCGCCCGAATCGGGCACAATATTTATAATTTCCCCGTCCCGTATTTTGGGGTACGGGGCTTTGAAAATGTAGCTCTGGATGTCCTCGTACATACGGTGTGCCGTACAGATTGCATCGGTATCCCCCCGAAAAGAAAGGTGCACCTCTGCCTTAAAGCCTCGCCGTAACAGCACACTGCCGTCCTGATACCTGCAAAGTACATCTAAGGTCGGGTCTGCTGTCAGGGTCAGACCGGCATTTCCGCCGAAATCGGGGTTCACACCCCCGTCAAGACCCGAAACCGCAGGACAGCCCGACACAAATTCAATCAGTTCCTGCATCATCCTTCATCATCCTCTTTTATCTTAAAATCAGCTGTATATGACTAAAGCCTGCCATGGCACCGGTACAGCCGGCACAGCGCCTTACGGCATACTCTTTGCCGTTTAAAATGCACAAATCTCCGCAAGCGATGTCAAATCCTTTTACAGTATGTACCCGTACCGTGATGTCACTGCTCGATTCCACACCGCCCAGCACCTCGCGCACCGATGCTTTTTCGGCATACACGCAAGGGCCTTCGTACACCGTCTGCAGACGGGTTTTGTTGTCGGTGTCCTTGTATTTGTGACAGATTTTAATATGTCCTTCCATCAGCATACCCCCCGATACAAAAGGTTTTGGGGCAAATGCATCTGCAAAAGTGCCGAAAGCTCTTGAAACAGTCTGCCGTTTTCCACCTTCAGGGTGTAGCCGTCAAAACGCTCCTCGGTCACATAGGGGTTGCCTAAGTACGGAAGCAGAAGCTCTGCCCCGATACAAAGGGCATTTAATACTTGCGTATTCTCCAAATCAAGCCTTGCCCCGTCGCACACAAGATGCGTCGCAAACCGCTCTGCCATACGGAAGCATTGCAAAAAGGTCGGCTCGTCTTTGAACTTTTTGCCCAAATACACAGCTATGTAGTAGTTAAACGGTCGCATTCGTTCTCCCTCCTAACCACACGGGTTGCATTACGCAACCCGTGTGTAAAATGGTTTTACACATTTGCACAGGTATAAATGCCTGCGGACTTGTTTTCGAACACGTTTGCCAAGCCGTAGATGCGGTAGCCGTATTTATAGGCATCGGCAGTCTGGTTCTGGTCGGGAGTGATCACCTTAGGTGCGGCGTGCTTGGTAATCTGAAGCACCGCGTCCTTATGCACCACCATAAAGTTGATGGGCGTACCGGTCAGTTCAAAGCCACCCTCTTGCTGACCGTCGCTTTCCCCGTCTTTCAAGGAAACCTCGGTGTTAAAACGGGAAGCGGGAACGGTAATGATGGCAGAAAAGCTGTCTAAAATTGCCTTGGAAACGGTGGTGTCTGCCATGTGGATTTCGTCTAAGAGTGCAGGGGTGATAAACAGGTATCTGTCATTTTCCGGTACTTCCGCCAGGTCCATTTCCGCCTTTGCCGCGCGAATAGCATCTAAAATTTCTTCTGCGCCCGAAAGAACTTTGGTAATGATTGTGCTTTTGGATGCATACTTTGCAAAGCGCACCGCATCCAGCTCGGGGATAACCTTTGTGCGGATAAATTCCCCTGCTAAAGAGCCAAACGCCACCCCTGCGGTTTCTTCGTTGTCCATGGCATCTACCGTAAAGGCTCTGCCGCGTTCGTAGTTAAAGGGGACGGTTTCTAAAGTCAGCTCCACAGAGCCGTCCAAATAACCGCTGTTTCTGGAATAATTGCCAAGACCGTCCATGGTCATTTTCGGAATGATAATTTCAGAGGCATTTGCGCCCAAGCGGAACAGCTCGGAACCGCTCTCTAAAACGCCGGTCTTGGCGCTCTTTACATAAACCTCGTCCAACATTGCCGCATATTTCTTAAATCTTTCAATTGCCATATTCATTTCCTCCATTTTCGTATTTTAATTTTTTCTTTACTTTTTGGCTGATGCGCACGCCGTTCGCTTACAGCCCCAATGCCCGTCTTAATCGCTCTGCCTCGGGATCGTCGCTTTCACCGCCTGCAGGACCCGTAAACTGTACCGCCTGCCCCTCAAACAAATAAGGGTGCTCGGAAAACAACTTCTCCACCGATGCCTCGGGGGTCAGATCGGACATATCCTGCTCGGCTAAAATGCCCTCTGCCGCCGATACCGAACGCACTGAACGGGCGCTTAAATGTGCTCTTGTCACCTCTTTGCGCACCTCGCTTAAAATCTCAGCAATCTGCGCATCCTCTAAGGCATAGCCCTCCAAAAACTGTCTGTCCATTACAACACACCTCCCTTTTCACCGTACAAATAGCTTCGTACCTCCTGCGGTGTTAAAACGCCTTTGTCTAAAAGCAACAGCAAATCCGAAATTTCGTCTGTCTTTCCGGTTAAAACCGAATCGTCAAAGTGGAACACCGCCTCTGCCTTACCTTCTTCGCAAAGCCCGTACACACTTAAAATATCCTTTGTTGCCTGCAACATATCATAAAGGGCTTTTTCCAATGCCCTTTGTAATGTTTTCACAGTCGCATAGGTGCGGTGTCGCATGATTTTAAGCTCGGTCGCGGTGCGTGCCGAAAGATTTGCATCCGACAGCGTTCCGCGGGACAGCGCACAGCAGTCCTCAATCCTCTGCAGAATGCAGTTTAAGCCCTCTATAATGTCTTTTTGACGAAAGGCAGGCGAATAATCGCAGAACAAATCGTCCTTGCCTGTGCAAAGCAGGCGATACAGCCGTTTATCGGGAAGCTTAGGCTCACCCTTTTTGTCCCTGAAAAAGGCGGTATCTGCCACATACAGCGCACGGTTTCCGCTTTCAAACTCCCAGAGCAGGCGCGAAAACTGAGCCTCTGCCTCGGAAATCAATCGGTGCGCCTTTTCGCAAAAGGGCATCCCGTCGGTGGTGGAAAAATAGCCGTAAAGCGGTGTGGTGCGATTGGGAAAACGCACTTCCGCACGGTATTGCTTCCAGTTTTCGGGCATCGTTTCCAAAATTCTGCCCTTATACATGGCAAAATTCATAACTACATACTCATTTGGCAACTGGGTATGCCGTTCCACACGCACCGTATCTCCCTGCCGTTCGTAAAACTCAACTACGGTGGGCTTGCCTGTGCTCTCATCCCGCTCTAAAATTTTGTAATCCCCGTTTTTAACTGCCATTGCCTGCATTTTACCGCCTGCAAAATAAGGCTTTAAGATGACCGAGCCATGCAGCAGCCCCTCGGTCACATGGCTTGTGATGTTTTGCAAAATGGCATTTGCCGTATCCTGCAGAGCAGGTGCGACGGTTGTTTTAAGCTCCAGGGTCGTAAGCTCTGCCACCGTTCGGGAAATACTCTCTTCCAACCGAAGCGTATTTCCCTTTTCGGATATTTTATCTGAATCCAACATCTGTTCCTCCTTTCTCGCTTTTTGATCGTACGCGTCGCAACAAGCCTTCCTTTTACGCATATGCTTTTTTATCAGGCTGTTGCTCCTTTTAGCCACCATAACACAAAATTGTACTCACAAAATAGCGGATGTCATCCATCGCGTGGTCTGAAACCTGCACCACCGTATCGGTTGTGGCATCGGTGTCCCAGGCATAGGTCTCAAACTCCTTTTTTGTCGCCCTGCAGGCAGGACTGAAGCTTAAATATCCCTGCTCCAACAGCGAGGACACCCGCCGAATGCCGTCCAGCACGCGATTTTTGGCTTTGCGCACCGAAAACCTGCCCGAGCGGCGTATCAGTTCGATAAAGGATGCCGCGGAGGGGTCAACCACCACACACGAAATGGGTCGGTCGCCCGCCAATTCCTCTAACGCCTTGTAATACTCCGCATCGGTCTTTAAGCTTTCTGTGGCTTTGCCGTCATGATAATACTCCCTGATGCGGTGGGCGTGCTTTCCCACCACCTGCCAAAGCCCCATGGAACACGGGTTTAAAGTCCCGTAATCCACCGAAATGTAGTAAGGATAGCCTGCGCGCTCTTGGACTTCCCTCACATGCTTTTCGGGGTCGAACATGGGGTACACCAACCCGGATGCAACCACCCAGTCCCCTTCCACAAACCGTTTGTAAAAGAGTCCGGTATACTCTTTTTTTAAATCGCGAATGTAGTCGGCGGGTAAAAACGTGTTGTCATCTATGTGAAACCGGACAGAAAGCAAACTTAAATCAGCACGGTCTAAATATTTTTCTTTCAGCCAGTGCCGGGGACTGTCCGGGTTGGTGGTCGCAATCAGCTTTGCGCCTTCTAAGCTCAGGCGCGAGAGCAACATGGAAAAAAAGCTTTCGGGAAGCAGAGTCAGTTCGTCTAAATAGGCACCGTACAGCGTCATACCGCGGATTTTGCTTTCCGCACCGCTGTCGCCTGCGCCCTCAAAATATACTTTGCGGTCAAACAGATTTCCGCTCTTTTTGGCAAGGGAGTATGTAAAATGATTTGCCCCTACCATGTTTTGCAGAAGCTCCAAAGCGTTTCGCTCTAAGGTATTTAAGGTTCGGCCTGCCATTAGAAAGGTGCTCCCTTTGGGCGAGGCGGCAACAAAAAACGCAAACAGAATGAGCGAAATGTAGGTCTTACCGCTGCGCACCGCCCCCTGCAGGATGTTGATACGCTTCAAGCCCCCTTGTTTGAACAGCTTTAAAAGCTCTGCCTGTTTTTCGGTTACCATAGTTCACGCCTCCTGCATTGCCTGAATCATCTGTTCAAGCACGGTATTTTCTTCGGACTGTTCTAAACCGCAAAGCCCTAAAATTTCTTTGGCGGCAGGCACAGACCCTTTCTTTACCGCCAGTTCAAACAGCGATGCTAAGAGCAGTACACCCTTGTCCGTGCGTCGCTTTGTAAGCCCGAAATTCCGCTTTAAAAACTTGGCTTCCTCCGCCGTCACGTCCTGCCTTAACAGCAGTTCGGTCTCCTTTTTAAAATCATAGCCCTTCATTTTTTATCAATCCTTTCCGCCAGAGCCTTCACTCTTTCCCGATGCAGGATTCTTTTGGCTTCGTAGTCATTGTCCCTGCCCGAAAAATTGTTAAATTTGCTTTTTTTAGTACGCGGCGCAAAGCCGCTTGTTTTGTTATTGTTTAAATTGTTATATTTGTTATTATTGTTATATATAATAGAAGAATTTTCCTCAACGGACCCTGAGCGGACCCTCAACGGTTCCTGAGGTGGTTTCACACAGGTGATTTTGCTGTAATTTAAAAGGGTTATGAGCAGTCTGCCATTGCCACATGACTGGACCCTCACGGGACTCTCAGGAAACTCTGACTCTAAAAAATGCAGAACTTTTTTGAGTGCCGGCTGAGAAACGGTTTGCTTTGAACCGCCTTTGCCCGATTCGCAAATCTCGCAAAGCTCTTTTTTGGTGGTGTAAAACTGTCCGCGCTCCAAGCCTGAGCCGTCCCGATATGCCGCCTTCATCAGCATATATAGATAAATTTTTAAGTAATAGGGTGGCTTTTCCCAGATTGCCGACTCCATAATGCCTCTGTCTAAGGGGACAAAACCTTCCATATCCCACATCCTTTCTAGGGTCTTAAGTAATAGACCTCTTTTAAATAGAGCCTCTCTTCTGCTTCCAGAGAGTCCAATTTCCGAAGCAGTATTGTTTCGCACATTTTGCATAAAATGCCGTTTGAGGCCGTTTTTTCGCCGCATACGCAACGTTTCGGCATAGCCTGTCTGATGTTTTCGCCTCGCATACATGTTTCCTTTTTCCTTTCTGCCGAAATGGCAATGTTTTTCGCCATATGCTTTTTTATCAGGCTGTTGCTCCTCTTTCGCTCTGCGCCTCCAGCTACTCGCTTCCACCTCATCAGTCTCGCTTTGCTCGACAGCTTCTCCTCAAGGGGAAGCCTTTTTTGTCATTCTGAACGAGCAACGCGAAGTGAAGAATCTCCCGTGCAGATGATTTTATACCAAAACAACCTTCGTTCGTTTCTCAGTTGCACTACGCAACACGATCTCAAAAAAATAAGTTTCCTAGCGTACCCTTCTACCCTCTCTACAAGTTTCCTCAGTACTTTTGCTTGTTGCGTTACGCAACGAACACTTCAAAAAATAAGCAAGCGGAGCTTGCGTATCGCAAAAAGTATTTCGCAGAAAACTTTTTGCGGAAACGGAGTACCAGACCGAAAAACGAAGTTGTGTTTTTCAAAACGCAACGAGTAAAAAGGTCTCGGTACGACGTGCTTAAGGTTGCTTTCGCAACCGATGCCATTATTATACCACAAAATCCCTAATTTGTCAATAGTTTTTGGCAAAAAAGTTGCGTTATGCAACTTTTTCTTGTTTTTTACACACTTTTTGCCTTTCGCAAAACACTCGCTTGCTTCACAATCCCTTTTTTAATAGAGTTTAATTTCATATTTTTGAATCAACCGCAAAAGTTTTTCTACTTTTTCGGTGTCGTCCAGTTTTTCACTACGCACAATTTTTTCCACCTTTTCAAAAAACATATTATACGCCTCGTTGTATATCTGCTCAAAATCCATGTTCTGCATGGTTCTCCACACCGCATCGCTGATATACGTTTTAATCATACGGTTTGTGATACTTTTCCGAAAATCTTCTTTATTAAAATACATTTCAGACATTTGTTTGTCCTCCTTAAATAAAAAAAGTGCGCAGCCCGAGAGCCACGCACCAAAAAGACGCAGTGACTCCATTCCTACGGTTGCAACACCACATAAACATCATCCCACATAACAGAGGTATGACAAGAATAGAGTGTACGCTTTTTACAAAGATAGCGTACCCTCTGTTTATGTGGTTTATGTAATTGTTTATGTAATGTTGCATGTTCAGTATATCATACTTTTTTTAATTTATCAACCTTTTTTAACAGGAAATTCATTTCTCTCCCTCCGTCACCGCTCTGCGGTGCCACCTCCCTCGTCAGAGGGAGGCAAAAAAGGCTCCCTTGTGTAAAGGGCGCTGTCGAACAAAGTGAGACTTAAGGGAGAGAAAATGCGAACGGAGTGAGCACCAGCCAAAAAGTATTACTTGTAAACTTTTTGGCTAAAAGGAGCAACAGCCTGATAAAAAAGCATATGCCGACAAGGCGTATGTGTAAAAGGAAGGCTTGTTGCGACGAGATTCTTTAGGGGTGCTGTCCAAATCTTTGATTTGGCTAACAGTCCCCTATGCAACAGCGCTCCAAATCTTTGATTTGGTTAAGCGCCACTGTCGCTATCGCTCAGATTGACACCTCATCCGTCAACTTACAGTTGACACCTTCCCCTCAAGGGGAAGGCTATGGATGGTGCTGTGTTCAGGGCTGGCTTCGCATTCAGAATGCGCGAGCGGTTAAGCAAAATACTTTTTGCAGGCAAGCCGAAAAGTATTTCAAAGAAAACTTTTCGGCTAAAAGGAAGAGCAACAACGAAAAGGAGCACTTTGTCGTAAGGCAAAGTGTGATAATACCGTTGTTTGCTCTGACGCGGGGGCGCCGCGGTCGAAACGCAGGAGCGTAAGTTCCTGTCGTTTCGGGTTACCGCAAGAGAGCTTGGTATGGCAGAAATGCTATGTGTATGCGCTTTTTCAGGCTTCGCATTCAGAATGACACCTCATCCGTCAACTTACAGTTGACACCTTCCCCTCAAGGGGAAGGCTATGGATGGTGCTGTGTTCAGAGCTGGCTTTGCCTTTAGAATGACAAAAAACGAAGACCTCTTTAAAAGAGGTCTTCGAAAAGCAAAATATCAAATTTAAATATTATTCGCCTTCAACAGCGGCTTTCTGTGCATCGTAAGCTGCAGTCCATTCGGAGGGCTGGAGCGGAACTTCGGGAGCCGGAGCTGCACCGGATGCCTGGTTTTCGGTGATGTAAGCATTCATCTGCTCAACATATTCCTTACCACCCTGTGCATACCATTTTTCCAATGCTGCATCGTATTCAGAAACTTCCATCTGACCTGCGCAGATCTTGGTTACAACCTGAACCAATTCGTCCTGAGCGGTGATGAACTGAGTGCTGGATGCGATTGCGGGAACGAAGCCGTTATCCAAAGAGTCAATCTGGGTAACCTGGCCAATGTGGAAGTTGTTTAAGGTAATATCTTCCATATGAGCGGTCTTTGCGGGGTCGATACCACGCAGTGCGAAGAATTCAGGGTCACCTGCTTTTCTTACGATACCGGCCGGGAATGAAGCACCTCTGCCCTGTTCGCCGGGTTCAACCTGGATGCTGGTCTTAACGCCGCCGATCATTTCATAGGTAATACCTTCAACACCGTTTGCTACCATATCCCAAACTTCGTCAGAAAGGATGTAGTCGCAAAGCTGGATGAAGTTGTTCGGTTCAGCACATGCGGTGAATACGCAGAACTGACCCCACATGGGTTTGTAGTAACCGTTACCTGCTACAATGCCGTTATCATCCTTTGCAAAGAGGTATTCAACGTAAGAACCTTCGGGGCTCTGTAAATTGTTGTTTGCTTCCATCAAAGATTTTTCATGGCTAGCGATATCGCCTACGAAACCGATACCGAGACCATATCTCTGCTGTTTGAAGTTATCGTTAACAGCGGTCTTGGTGAGGGTCGGGCCGTCCTTATCGAGATAGCCTGCCTTCTGGATTTCCTGGGTGTAAGCGAGCTGCTTCTTGAAGATGTCAGACTTCTGAGAATACTGCGGGAACATGTAATCATAGTCTTCGCCTTCGTAAGCGTACCAGCCATAGTCACCATAGAAACCACGGGTGAATTCAAAAGGACCAAACTGCTTTGTGGTATCGTCAGTCCAGCAAGAGGTAGCCAAAGTATCGTTCTTACCGTTGTTATCCGGATCGTCTTCGGTCATTCTCTTTAAGAGTTCTTTGAATTCGTCTGCAGAAACTTCATGGAATTCACGGTCGAGGTATTCGCCAAGGCCGATGTTCTTGAGCCAGTCAGCACGAACGATGATACCTTCGTTACGGGTCAGAGATGTTCTCGGAACCGCATAGATTTTGCCGTCATCGAGGGGTTTAACGCCTTCCCAAGCGGTGGGATAGGTGTAAGCCATCAGGTTGGGGCAGTTTTCTTCGGTTAAGTATTCGTCCAGTGCTACAACCTTACCAGCTTCGCATACGTCGATGTAAGCCTGTACGGTTGTGGTCGGGAACAATGCTGCGTCCGGATATTCACCGGAAGCAATCATGAGCTGTAACTGTTCCAGATAACCGGAACCGGATGCTGTCTGAATTTCAACTGTAACGCCGGTCTTTTCTTTAAAGCCTTCGATGATCATTTCATCGATAACGGTAGGACCTTCAGCGCTACCAATGTTACCGAACACGGTTAAAGTGTCGGCTGCATTTTTCTTGCCGCCGTCTTTGCCGGAGCCGTCACATGCTACCAAAGAAAGTACCAGAGTAAGCGCCAGCATCAGAGCCAAGATTTTGCTTAACTTTTTCATCTTTTCTTCTCTCCTTTTTAATTTTGCTTTTATAAGAACACTTTCCTTTAAAGTGTACCTATTCTTTTTTATATCTTTTTTATCATCCTATTATATTTTTTGACCTATTATTCTTTTACAGAACCTACCATCATACCCTTAACGAAGTATTTCTGAATGAAGGGGTATACGATAAGAATCGGGGCAACGGTAATGATAAGCGCCGCATACTGGAAGTTAATCGGGTCGATAACTTCATCTACGATATCTTCTTCCGCACCTGTCATCTGCTGCTGGATGGAAGAACCGATAATAACTTCACGCAGGAACAGCGCCAGGGTCCATTTTTCGGTGCTTCTGATGTAGTAAACAGCTGCTGCATAAGAGTTCCACTGACCGATTGCCACGAACATTGCAAGGGTTGCAATGATTGCTTTGGAAAGCGGAGCCATAATCTTAAACAGAATAAAGAATTCGGACGCACCGTCGATTCTTGCTGCTTCTACCAGCGAATCCGGAATACCTTCCATAAAGTTCTTCATCAGGGTCATGTTGTTTGTGGAGAACAAAGCAACAAAAATCAGCGCCCAGATGGTATCTAACATACCCAAGCCACGGATTAAGTAGAAAGTAGGAATCAAGCCGCCGCTAAACATCATAACGATGATGAAGTAGGTCATGATACCGCCCTTACCTCTCAAATCCTTTCTGGAAAGCGGATAAGCGGTTAAGAGGTACATGCAAACGGCAATAACGGTTGTAACGATGGTTACGAAAATGGTGTTACCGTATGCACGCCACAGGCTTACCTTTGCTAAGGTTTCGGTGTAAGCACCGGTGTTCCAGCTTGTAGGCCAAACCATCAGGGGGTTGTTGATAATGTCATTGTATGAGCTGAAGGATACTGCAAATACGTTTAAGAACGGATATAAAGTAACCAACGCTACCAAACCAACGAGGCAGAAATTAATATAGTCAAAAAAGTAAATCTTATTTTTCATTGATTACCACAATCCTTTCTGTCCGATTTTACGCGAGATGAAGTTTGTTGTCATAACTAAGAAGAAGCTTACTACAGACTTAAACAAACCAACCGCGGTAGAGAAACCGAAGTCGCCCTTAACGATACCGATTTTGTATGTATAGGTTTCGAATACTTCCGATACCTCAGCATTCAAGCTGTTGGACAACAGATAAATCTGTTCGAAACCGTTGTTCATAACGGTACCCATGTTCAGGATCAATACGGTTACGATGGTGGACATAATGCCCGGCAGGGTGATGTGCAGAATTCTCTGGAAACGGTTTGCACCGTCGATAAGAGCTGCTTCGTAAACCTGCTGGTCTAAGTTAGAAAGTGCTGCAAGGTAGATAATAGAAGACCAACCGCAGCCCTTCCAGATGTTGGCGATAACGATAACGCCACGGAAGTATTTCGGATCCTGCAGGAACAGAATCGGGTCGCCGCCCAGTTTTTGTATAATGAAGTTGATAGGACCTTGCGAATCCAGGTAGTTAATCAACATACCTGCGATAACAACCCAAGAGATAAAGTGCGGGAGGTAAGATACCGTCTGCACAAAACGTTTGAACAGGTCTTGTTTTACTTCATTTAAGAGAATTGCGAGAATAATCGGGAACGGAAAACCGAAAATCAGATTGTAGAATGAAAGTACAACTGAGTTAAAGAATACGTGGTAGAATTCATCCGAACCAAAGAGGATTCTGAAGTTTTCAAAACCGATAAACTCACTGTCTGCAATGCTGTCAACCGCTTTAAAGTCCTGGAACGCAATCACGATACCGAACATAGGCAGGTAGTTGTAAATCAATACATACAGCATTGCCGGCACAAGCAAAATATAAAGCCATTTGTTTGTAATGATGTACTTAAACAATGACTTCTTGGGGGCAACATAAACGCCCTCCGGGTAAACCGCTTGTAATTTTTTACCCAACTTTGTCACTCCCTTTCAAAAGATTATACTTTTACAGTACTTATATCATACCACTTTCCACCAAAAAAGGAAATGTGTTTAAATTGGTTTTTTTTCTAAAAATATGTGTTTATATTAGATTTCAACAAAAACCGATTGTTTTTTTTATAAAAAATGTACAAAAAAAGGAACTCCGCGGTTGGAGTTCCTTTGGATGTACTTTTTTAATTATGCCTCTTTTTTGCCAAGAGTTGCTTTGAGCACCAGAGTGGTTGCAACCATCAATACGATTGCTACGGGCAGAGCGATGAATACGTTCTGAACATAGCCTGCGATGATGAAGGAAACAAACGATACAGCCGCAACGGTCAGCGCATAAGGCAACTGTGTGGAAACGTGGCTCACATGGTCACACTGTGCACCGGCAGAAGCCATGATGGTGGTATCCGAAATAGGCGAGCAGTGGTCACCGCAAACCGCACCTGCGAGACATGCGGACATACCGATAATCTGCATTTCAGAGCCGTTGGGGAATACACTTACCACAATCGGGATTAAGATACCGAAAGTACCCCAGGATGTACCTGTGGAGAATGCCAGGAAGATTGCTACCACAAAGATAACTGCGGGCAGGAGTGCCTGCAGACCGCCTGCAACGCCACTCATAATGTCTGCTACATAGATGTCAGCACCCAAGAGAAGTGTCATGTTCTTCAAGGTGGTTGCCATGGTCAAGATAACCAGAGCAGGAACCATGGTCTTAAAGCCTGCAGTTACGCAGTCCATGCTTTCTTTGAAGTTGATGGAGCGACGGATCAGGAAATAGATTTCAATAATAACCAGCGCGATGATTGCACCTAAGGGCAAAGCAAAGGTTGCATCGGTGTTTGCAAATGCACCCGCAAAGGTTTCGCCTGCCCAGAAACCGCCGTTATACAGCATGCCCCAGATACAAGCTACAATTAAAACCACGATGGGGAAAATCAGGTCAAACATGTTGCTCTTTTTGTTCTGTGCCACCTGTTCAGCCTGTTCAGCCTTATCTGCAACAACGGTGAACAAATCGCCCTTTTCTGCGTTTGCTTCAAAGCGCTTCATAGGACCGAAGTCAAACTTGAGGCAGACAATCATAACCACGAACAAAATGGTTAAGAGAGAATAGAAGTTGTAAGGGATTGCCTGAATGAACAGAGAAATACCGCTCACGCCATCGGGCGCAAATTCAGAAACCGCTGCTGCCCAGGAAGAAATGGGGGCAATCATACAAATCGGTGCTGCGGTTGCGTCGATTAAGAACGCAAGCTTTGCACGGGAGATTTTGTGGGTGTCGGTTACAGGTGTCATAACAGAGCCTACGGTTAAGCAGTTAAAGTAGTCGTCTACGAAAATCAGAACACCCAAAACGAAGGTTGCAAGACCTGCACCAACCTTGGTTTTGATGTTTTTCTTTGCCCAACGACCGAATGCTGCGGAACCGCCGGATTTGTTAATCATCGCAACGATAACGCCCAGCAATACCAGGAACAGGAAGATACCTGCAGTACCGCCGATGGAATCAATCAAGCCTGCGGTCTGTGCTTCGCCGTCTACTAAAATTTCAGCGGAAAGAACCGACTGAATCGCATTAATGATGTTGAAATCTGCATGGAACAAAGCACCAAGCACGATACCAACGAACAAAGAAGAATAAACTTCTTTTGTAATAAGTGCCAAAACAATGGCAACTACGGGCGGCACAAGAGCCCAGAAAGAATTGTAGAACTGTGCCGACTGACCTTCCACTGCCGCAAATGCAACCACGGGCATCATAATTGCAAGCAATGCAACAATCAGTGTTTTCAAACTGAATCTTTTCATTTGTGATACTCCTCACTTATTTTATTCTGTAATGATGACCGTTGATGTCTCATCATTCCATTCAACATTAAGTCCGAAGCTTTCGGACACGGCGCGCAAAGGCACCATGGTGCGTTCACCGATTAACTGCGGTGCCACATCCAACTGAATCGGTTTGTCATTAACAAACAGAGTCGGTAAATCAATCTGCATAATCACGTTTACGTCCCCTGCAAAGGCAAACACGGTCTGCGTTGCATCTTCCCAGTAAATGTTTGCACCTAAGGCTTCAAAAATAAAGCGCATGGGAACCATTGTTCTGTCGTTTACCAACTGCGGCTGTGTGTCGGGGAACACCAGCTCCTGTCCTTTTAACACCACATGGATGGTGTCCTCTGCAAAAACGGGCAACGCCGTTGCAAAAATCAGACTTAAGCTGAGTAACAGACAAAGCCATTTTTTCATCCTCTTTCCTCCCTCTTCCTTTTTTCCTTACTATTGTACACGAATTTTTGTGCGTTGTCAATATATTTTAACGAAAAGAAACCGCCAAAGCGGTTTCTTTTTATTACATTCTTTCGAAGTCGGATGCCGGATGCTTGCACAGCGGACAAATGAAATCCGAAGGCAAAGGTCCCTCATGCACATATCCGCAAATTTTACATACCCACTTTTCCCCCTCGTCTGCTTTCACCTGGGGCTTGGGCTTGATGTTTGCGTGATAGTACGCATAGGTCACCGACGGCTCGTTGTTTAACACCTCCGCCTCGGTAAGCTCTGCCACAAAAAGCGTGTGCGAGCCTAAATCGGTCATGGAAAGCACTTTGCCTGCCATGTAAGCATTTGCAAAGGTATTTAAGCGCAAAACACCGTTTTCGCAACGGGTATACGCCGCCTCGGACACAAATTTGTTTACCGCTCTTCCGCTCTGGAAGCCGTACCATTTAAACATTTCAAAGGGCGTGCTTTCTGTCAGGCAGGACACCGCAAAAAGTCCCGTATTTACAATCATATCATGGGTTTTGTTCTGCTTGTTCACCGAAAAAACCAGACGGAGCGGATTGTCCGCCGCCTGCATCACCGTGTTTACAATACAACCGTTGTCAAACCCGTTTTCGTGCGCAGATAGCACATACAAGCCGTACCCAATCTTAAACAATGCCGTTTTATCCATATTATCCCATCCTCTCTATTCTGCTATCCTTAATATACCACATTTTCAGCAGTTTTACAAGTTTTATTTATACATGTGCTCTAAATTGAGCCGTTTATAGCTTGCAGGGGTTTGTCCGAAGTGTTGCTTGAAAAGGCGCTGGAAATATTTTACATCCGCAAACCCCGCCTTTTCAGCGGTTTCGGTCACGTTGTAAAACCCGCTCTGCAACAGTCCCGAGGCATACTCAAGCTTTAAATTGATAATATACCGCGCAGGCGATATCCCGTAAATGCTTTTGAAAACCCGTCTGAAATACGCCTCCGAAACAGATGCCATCTCCGCAAGATACGCCACCGAAATTTTCTCTTTACGGTAATTCTTATGCATATAGTCTATGATGCTGTCGGGAATTTTATCCGTCCCCACCGCAGAAACACTCTCCTTTTCGGTCTGCAGCCGCAAAAGGTACAAAAGCTGATACAAAAGCGCCATGCACGCCTGCTTATATCCCGTTTTTTTCTCGGTCCAGAGCTTGTACATGGATTGGGTAAGCGCCATCGCTTCTTCGCGGTTTTCGGGCGAAACGGTTTCCACCTCCGACCTTTTTTCCGAGCTGTACCGTATAAAATGAATGGCAATAATGCTCTCCCCTGCGGTTTCCTGACTGTATTTTTTTGTTTGGGGCAGATAAATAAAATCTCCGGTCTGCACCGTATACTGTCTGCCGTCGCAGGTAAAGCTTCCGCTTCCTGCGGTACGCACACTTAAGCTGTCATAATGTCTGTCATGGGCAATCCGCAAAACCGACGCAGACCGCCTGATTTTAAACACCCCGATTAAATCCACCAGAACGCTGTCATTTCCAAAAAACATCTTTTGTTCACCTCTTTAATCAGTATATCTTGTTTTTCTTCGAAAGTCAAGTATCGTTTTGTCCACCTTTTAGTGCGATTTGTGCGTTTACAATCCACTTTAACCGTGTTACTCTATAGATAGAAAGTGAGGTTTAAAAAAATGACTAAAAAAGAAATTTTAAGCAAAATGCTGATTCAGCCTAAGAAAATCGCCCTTGGCGAAGGCACAATGCAGCTTGACGCAAGCGCAACCGTTAAAACCAACTGCACCAAAGACATTTCGTATCTTTTACAGCTGGCAAGCCTTAAAAATGCTCAAGTGGTGGATGCAGACACCAAAATCTTCTTCCTTACCGCAGGCGAGGCAACTTTTACAGAACAAGCCGAATTCGATAACGACGAAGCCTTCTATTTAAATATAGAAGAAAAGGGCTTTGCAATTGTGGCAAAAACCGAAGACGGTCTGCTTTTAGGCTTAAAGGCGATAATCCGCATGACAGAAGAATTGTCCGATTGCCTTCCCGTTATGGACATTTACGATTACCCCAACATTCCGTTCCGTGCGGTACACACCTGCATTTTCCGTCCCGATGACGGCAGTGACAAGGAAGAAAGCCATCCCGATTACATCAAAAAGATGATTAAAACCGCGGCTCTTGCAGGCTACAATCACATTTTCATTGAATTCTGGGGCATGTTCCCGTACAGCTTAGACTACGCACACTGGCCGAACGCCTATACAAAGGAAGAAATTGCAGATTTGATTGCCTTTGCCATGGATAAAATGCACATCCGTCCGCTCCCTGCACAGAATTTGACCACCCATGCAGGCTGGAGCCGAATTGTAACCCGTCAGCACACCGTTTTGGACCAGAGACCCGACATGGCAGACATGTACATCCCGGGCGGTTGGTGCTTTGCCACCGAAAACCCCAAAACAAAAGAATTTATCAAGCTTTTGATTGACGAGCTGGTGGAAATGTTCCGCAATCCGCCTTACTTACATTGCTGCTGTGACAAGGCATTTGGCTTTGGCTCTACAGAAGAGGACAGAACCATGAGCGCAGACATTTTGTTTGCAAAGCATATTTCGTTCTTAAACACCTACTTGCGCGAAAAGGATGTCAGAATGGTGATGTGGGGCGATATGCTCTACTCCTCTATGGATGCTCTGTACTGGAAGTGTGACGAAAAAACCTCTGATTTCATTCCCAAGAATGTTTTGATTAACATCTGGACCCACAACGACCCGGGCAGAAAATGGCAGGATGCGGCATTCTTTGAAAACAAAGGTTTTGAGACCGTTTATTCCCCGTTCATGGGCGAAAAGAGCATCGAGAGCATGGTTGCCCTCTGCCACGAAAGAGGAAGCCACGGTATCGTGCAGACCACCTGGCACAGACCCCAGAGTGCAACACCCTTTGTGATTCTGTCGGGTGCATTGCAGTGGTGCGGTGAAAAGCCGAGCAAAGAGCTGATTGAAACCCATAAGGAAAAGTGGTACAGATAAGAAAGGAAATATGTTATGGTAAGCATTCCCGAAAAATTTAAAGACCATCCGATTTTTAACGAGCGGATTTGCGGTACAAATTTCGGTTTTTTAAACACGAGAGGCTACTACCGCACCGAAAATGCCAAAAAACAGCCCGAGCTGATGCAAAAAATGGGCATCAACTGGACTACACTTAACATCAACCTCTGTCAGGAAAAGGTGTTTTCCACCAAGCTGTTTATTGATTTCAAGTACACGGTTGGCGAAGACGAAATCATTGAAATGACCCGTCTTTTGCATGAAAAGAATGTTAAGGTGCTGTTAAAGCCGTGCTTTACCTCTTTAGACGGTGCGCCCATGTGCTGTGTAGACTTCCCCACCAAGGAAGCCTGCCGTCAGATTGAGGGGGTTGTAACCGACTACTGGAAAGAATGGTTTGCTTCCTACACCGAAAGCATGCGCTATTTTGCAGACCTGGCTCAAAGGGCAGGGGTAGACAGTATGATGATTGGTGCAGAATTAGAAGGTACTGCAGGACAGGACGAATACTGGCTGGATATCATCAAAACGGTAAGAAGTATTTATGATGGACCGATTACCTATGAATTCACCTTCGCATCCCGCAAAAAACATGCGCTTGAATGGATGAAGGAATTGGACTATTTAAGCTACAGCTACTATCCGCCTGCACAAAAACAGCTTCCCGACACGTACAACGCAAAGGCAGAAGAAATTAACGCACTCCCCACCCCCACAGTGGAGGAAATGGTGGAATTCTTAAAGCCCAGAAGAGACAGAATCAAGTCTATCATAGAGCAGTTTGGCAACAAGCCCATTGTGTTTACCGAAGCAGGCGTGCGTTCGTCGCATGGGTGCAGTATGCTTCCCTATAACTTCAACTGGGAAACCCGCTATGACGGTGAAGAACAGGCAAATTACATGGAAGCACTGTTCCGGACCTTCCATGACATCCCGGGCTGGATGGGACTGTTTTGGTGGAAATGGGACGAAACCCAGCACCGTCCGCACTATCACACAGAGCCGGGGGTAGACAAGGGCTTTACCATTCAGGGCAAGCCTGCAGAAGCGGTCTTAAAGAAATGGTTTTTAAAGAAATAAGTTTTGAAAATTATAAATTGCTTTTTAGTATTTGTATGGGCTTACCCATTGCATTATAGTATAATAATTGCGACTACAGAAAAAACACTTCGTGTTTTACATTTATGCAATTATTGTACCACGGAGTGATGAAGCAAGCCGACTACGGCTTGCACTTATGGTATAATAATTGCGACCAAAGAAAAAACACTTCGTGTTTTACATTTATGCAATTATTGTACCACGGAGTGATGAAGCAAGCCGACTACGGCTTGCACTTATGGTATAATAATTGCGACCACGGAGTGATGACAAAAAGGCTCCCTCTGACGAGGGAGCTGGCAAACCGCAGGTTTGTCTGAGGGAGAGATAAAGCGAGCTTCGCTCGCCCCTCGTGAAAAGTATTTCGAAGAAAACTTTTCACGAAAAAGGAGCAACCGACCGAAAAACGAAGTTGGGTTTGCCAAAACACAACGAGACAAACGGTCGTGTTGCGACACAAAAATAAAGGAGAGTTTTAAGATGGCAATCAAACACACAGGTATCAGCTATTACGGCATCAATTACGTAGAGCATGCCGAAGCAGATTTTAAAGAAATGCTTGAACACGGTGTGGACACCGTTATCCTGGCAATCACCGAATTTGACATGGATTTCTGGTTTCCCAACATCAATAACATTGTAAAAAAAGCACATGAATTAGGACTTCGAGTTATCGCAGACCCCTGGGGTATCGGCAAATATTTCGGCGGTGAGCAGGTAAGCTTGTTCTTACAGAACAACATTCATCACCGTCAGGTTTCGGCATACACAGGCGAAGTGTTAAACGCCGCTTGCTTTAATACCAATTCGTTCCGGGACTATTTCAAAGGCATTTGCTTAAAGCTTGCCAAAAACACCGAAGTGGACGGCTTTTTCTGGGACGAACCCCACTACGCATATCCTAAGGCTTACGCTTCCATCACAGGCGGTGCCGGAGATGACTGGGCTTGCAGATGTCCCGAATGTATGAAAAAGTTTGAGGACTACTACGGCTATGAAATGCCCAAATTCATGAACGATGACGTAAAGCAGTTCAGATGGAGAGAAGCGCTTTACACCTTAACAGATGTTTCCAAGGCTTTAAAGGAATACAATCCGAATTTGGAAATCACCTGCTGTGTACACGCAACCCTGAACTCGTATTATGTAACCGAGCTTCGGGGCTATGACAACTGGGATATGGTGGCAAGCTGTCCGTATTTTGACGTATTCTCCACCACCATCATCAACTGGACCCTGCCCGAAAGCTTTTTCCGTGAAATCACCGAGCGCACCGTTGCCATGGCGAAAAAGTACGGCAAGCAGTCCGAGCGCTGGCTGATGGGCTACAACAACCGCCCTGCCGATTTTAGTCAGATTGACAAAGTGGTTGATATGTACGAAGAATTAGGCGTTGACCGCCTGGCAACCTGGACATACAGAGGCGGCTACGGCACATCGGTTGCCGCAAAGGATGCTTTAGAGCTTTGGGACAACATCGGCAGAAACTATAAGCGCGTTTTGAAAAAGGAGGACAAATAAATGCAGGATTTTGGTTATTATGAATCTATACTTAAAAATTTAGAACAGGTCAATGCCACCCAGGAAGAAACTATCAAGGCGGCAGGCAAGCTGATGGCAGATGCCATTGCAGAGGACCGTTTAATTCATGTGTACGGCGGTGGCGGTCACACCACATTGCCGGTGGGTGAAATGTTTTTCCGTGCAGGTGGGCTTTCTTGCATCAACCCCGTTATGGAAACAGGCCTTTCGGTATTCAATCAGGCTTTAAAATACTTAGAATTAGAGCGCACCGTAAACTACGGCAGCTCTATCATGAAGTATTATGACTTAAAAAAAGACGATGTCTTAATTATTTTCCACAACATCGGCATCAACCCTGCCACCATTGATGCGGCTATGGAAGCCAAAAAGCAGGGTGCAAAAATCATTGCGGTTTCATCCTCTTACTGGCAGGACGAAATGCCGGCTGACCATTTTATCCGTCATCCCAATAAGACAAACCTCTTTGATTATGCAGACGTTTGCATTGACGATTTCAATCCCGTAGGCGATGCGGTGGTTAACGTGCCGGGTCTTGATACCCCCATCGCGCCCATTTCCAACATTGTGGATTTTTATATCGCACATTTATTGGAAATCGAAACAGTACGCCAGTGCGTAGAACGTGGCATCACACCGCCCGTGTGGAACAGCGCCAACACCCCCGGCGGTGACGAAAAGAACGCAGGCTATCTTGAAAAATATAAACCCAGAATCAAAATGTTATAATCAAAAAGGAACTCTGTGTTAAACAGAGTTCCTTTTTTTACTTTAATAAAAAATTCCGTAAAATCTTGTGTTACAAAGCAAAAGTATATTAAAAAATAGTATTTTGTGCACTTTTTTTAATTTAAGAAGGGGTAAGCAACAGATTCAAAATAGCACTTTAAATAAATTTTAAAGATAAAGGTTGCTATTTGCAAAAAGATATGGTAAAATAAATACGACCAAACACAAATGAATATTTACTTCCAAGAGAGATATGCTATCTGTAAAAAGCGTACCTCTGCTTCTGTTGTATCTCTCATATGGAAGGATATTTTGTGTTTGGTCGCACGTAACGAAGTTGGAGCTCTGCGTTTTTTGGGTGCACACTTCGTTGTGCACTTTTTTTAATTCAAGGAGGAAAATGATATGTCCGGGCAATTCACTGACAGAGAGGATTTTTTCAAAGATGTACGAATGCGCATGATTAAATACTATATAGAAGACTATGTGCAGAACACTATGATGCGTATGGATTTCGAGGAAGTTCTGAACAACTCCTTTGATAAATTTTTTAAGACATTGGAAAAAATCATACATAGCGAAAAGTTAGATGACAGCACAAAGGTGGAAAAAATCTTAAAGCTAATCCAAAAATATCAGTTAACATTAGATTAAAGCAGATGCTTCTGCCGTTAAAAAGGGCTGTAAATTTATTACAGCCCTTTTTTGGGGAATAGGAAAAAATGTTTGGAATGAACGAATCGAACCCCAAAGGGGTATGCCCGCAATTATACAAAGGTATATTGCGGGTTTGATTCGTTTATAGCAAAAACGCATCAATCAAAAGAAAACACGCAAAAAATTTGCGTGTTTTCTTCATTTTGTGCCTTTCTTGTAAGCTTGTAGGAACTTCGTTTGTCTTTATACTCGCGTTTTTGCGATCCGGACTTTTTTTACATTCCCTTTTATGTTTATTTGCCTTTAATGGTTATTGTAGGCTTAAATTTCGACCAGTCTGCATCGGAGTTATAGGCTTCGGTGATTGTTTTGCAATCTACCAGCAACAGCAACTGTTCCGAATTGCTTCTGTCCTCATTGTTGTCGATTTTTGCGGTAATTTTCTGTTCATCACCGTTTAAATCCTTGTAAGCAATTTCAATCTCCAGACCTTTGAGCATGCCGGGTGCCACCTCAAAGGGGAAATCCTTTCTGTTGCAAACCAGGCGTAAGCCTGTACCCTCACCTGCGTTGGTGGGCTTAACCGTAAAGGTCTTAAAGTCAGCAGGAAGTGTTGCATCAGAGGTTGCAGGCGGCAAAGTAACTTCGGGTGCTTCTACCGCACCTGCATCCTCACCGGGCGCAATAATGGTTAAGGTAAACTTGTGCGTCTTTGCCTTGTCATTATCGTAGTCAATTGCCTTTAAGCCGTTAACGGGGTCAAGCTGCAGAACGGTTGCGGTTTCACGCATTTCGTTCTTCATGATGGTGCCCACAAATTCCTGTTCGTCACCATTGTCTACGCTCTTCATTTTAATTTTAATCTTAAGACCCTTTAACATATCCTCAGCCAGTGCAAAGGGATATTTGTCAAGCGGTGTTACAAAACGGAGGCTTTCACTGCTTACGCCCTGGGTGCTGTAAGGAATGCTGAAGCTCTTGAATTCGGGAAGCTTGCTGCCGGGTGCTGCGCCCTGCTGGGCAGCATCGCTGTCAAACTTACCGCTTGCGTTTAATTTCACATCTTCAAAATCCTTGTCGGGCGAGAGAATCACCATGTCACAAGGAAGTGTTGCAATCAGTCTGTAATCCTGATACGGAACAGCCTCGGTGGGTTCAACGCAAAGCACAAACGTACCGTCATCACGCACTTCGTTAGCCGTAATAACACTCTCTAAAAGCACCTTTTGTCCGGTCGCCTTATCGGTCATAATGCCTTTAATCTGCAAGCCTGCAAGCATGTTCGGGGTAATCTTTTCCCAGGGAGCGCCCTCAAGTCTTGTTACAAAGCGCAAAAGGTTGTTGCCGCAGCCCATACCGTGAATGGAAGCGGTAAAGTTTTCAAAGGGCTTTAAGCCGGACTTTAATGCCTCAACCTTATCGCCTTTTTTATATGCCTTCTGCTCGCTTGCCTTGATGGGGCTTAAAGTACCTTCGCCCAAATCAATTTCTTTGCCGGAATGGTCGGTTGCCTTAACGCTGAAATTAAAGTCAGCCTTGGGATTATCCACCTTAACGATGGTTTCGAAGGGATATACATCAATCTTTCTGCTTTCGGTCTTACCGTCAACCGTATAGGTAAAGGTCACATCCTTTACATCCTTTGCCATCTTGGTCGAATAGATGTATGCATAGTAGTTATTGTCGTTAAACTGCATGAGATATGCCTTACCGCCGTCAAACTGTGCAACGGTGTTGCCGATAGACTGGGAAGGTGTATATTCTCTTACATAAGACGGCACCTTTACATCCGGGTGCAATACCACAGACTGAATGCCCTTTGCAGGAATGGTTAAGGTAAACTTACCGTCAACGATTTCAACGGTGGACTTGTTGCCTTCCTTATCGTAAAGGGTTGCGGTTTCGCTATACGAAGAAGCGTTCGGAATCTTGTCACCCAAAGTAATGGTGGTGGTTAAGGTATCTGCGCCTTCGTTTACAAATGCAACGCCTAAAACGCCGTCCTTTTTCGCAGGTAAGTAGTCAACGTCCGGAGAATCGGGCTCTACAATACCGCGGTCTAACCACATCCACATACCGTCTTCATCATAGAATTTACCCGAATCAAAACCGTACTGGTTGGTTACAAAGTATGCATAACCTTGGTTTACAGCGGTGGGGAATTCTACCTTTCCGCCGGATTTCTGCCAGATGTCATTGATTAAGAAGTCTTCCATGAGCCCCAAGAATACCGGAATATGATGCCAGTAAATCAGGTTGGAGTCAGGACCGTCGATGGGATAGTTTGCCTTCTTGTCATGGAACGAATATCTTTCGTAATAGTAACCCGAATAGTTTCCGAATCGACCAATCATGGCATTTCTTGCCTGGGTGATGAAGAAATCATCGCCTGTATATTCACCAAGTCTTAAACCGGTACCTGCCCACATGTTCATGATGATGGCATTACCGTTTGAAGGTGTCATGGTGTGCTCGGTGGACATACCTGCTCTTGCAGGTACCCAACCGGGGCCTGTTTCGGTTTCAATCAGCTTTTCACTCGGATTTTCGGCATCAAATACCGGCTTATTTACGCCAACCGGGTTACCGATACGCCACTGGGTACCGTCCTTATGGAAGAACCAGGTTGCTTTATCGTTTGCCATGGGTCTGGAATAGAATTTTTCGGGGGTTACGGTGTAGTCGGTGGTCGCATAATCATTCTGATAGCCTGTGGTCCAGAGCGCCATCATAATCAGCTGACCCACTTCTTCTGCCGCATCTAAGTATTTCTGTTCGCCTGTTGCTTCGTACGCAGAAATGAACGACTGCAGCATCGGCACATCATTGGAGTAGATAAATCCGCCGTAGGGCTTGGTATAGAAGGTTGTGCCTTCTTTCAAGGTGCTGTCAATATATTTGTCGGTTGCTGCCTTGATTTCTTCTTCATACTGACCGGGGAACATATCGTTCATTGCGGTGTAGCCGGTAACCGCAGAAAGGTTATTGCCTGCGCCAAGCTTAGATACCGCATGGTTCATCAGGAACGGCGTTCTGCCCTGGGACATACGGTAAAGCGCAAGGTAGGAGGAAGGTCCGAAACCGCCGTTAAAGCCATTCAGGGGCACGGGGGTAACAGAAGTGTAGGAGTTAGAGCCTTCCACACGCTTAAAGTGCATACCGCCTCTGGAAATCATGTAAGCGATGGACGGAATACCGCGTTCTTCCAAAATTTCTTCGTTGTCGGTGAGCATGTATCTCTGCATCAATTCCACAACGTTGGACTGGGTGGTAACCATTTTCGCTTCCATGTTATAAAATGCCATATCCTTGTCATCCCAACCGCCGTAGGTATCGTCCATAATCAGGTCGGTACAGTTGTAGATGGCTTCGTTCAAGGAATGATATACATTATGACGCAGGTCAACGCAGTTAAAGATGTCCTGTGCCACATGCTTGTAGTTGTCATACCAGTCATCGCCGTTGTAAATCAAGCGGTAACCGAAGGTATGTACATCGCCTGCTTCGAAAACAGAGCCTTCAGAGCCCTGAAGCGGCGCAATAATCTGACCTCTTACATTGCCGTTGGGGGCACGGAACAAGATACCGTAATCGGATCTGCCGGGGGTTGCAATGTCCTGACGGACAAACAGCGGGTCAACTGCAATACCCTTGGTGATTGCGTTCTCGCCTTCACCGAAGGTAAAGGTTACCATAGGTGTAAACATCATGTATTCTGCCAGTACCGCATCGTCTTCGGGCACAAAATCCTTGGTGTACATCAAGGGTGCGGTTACACGGTCATAGGTACCGTCTTTAAAATCAGAACCGGTAAAGTGTGCAAACGAATACGAGCCGGGAGTCTTGATGGTTGCATTAAAGGTAACTTTGGGTTCATAGGTTACATCGTTATAAGTATATGTAAGGGTTGCATCTACATTTGCGTTAGACAGACCCAAAACAACGGTCTGGTCATCCAGCTTCTGCATGGTGGTGGGAATTAACCACTCAGAGGTACCTGATTTGTAGAAATTCTTGTGACCGCTTAAGGTCAGTTCACCGTCATGGGTATCAAAGGTAGAGGTAAATCTGTGCCAGGGTGTTTCGGAAAGGGATGCAACGGGCGGTCTGGTAGTGGAAAGCGGTGCGTCGTTTGCACGAACTGCCAGTACACCCAAATCCTCGTTTCTGCCCTTTACTTCAATCCAATTGCCGTTTTTGTTGATTAAAATACGGTTCTGGATAACAGAGCCACGGTTTGTGGTACCCTGATAGAATTCAATTTTAATCTTGTCGTTGCCGATGGTTTCGGAAGCAACGTCTTCGATTTCGCCCTTTGCCCACTGGGGATAGTTACCGGGAATAATCGCACCGACTTTAGAGCTTTCCTGATAATAATCCATATATCCTGTATCGGAAGGCACAAAGTTTAAGTCAGGACTCACCATAACACCTGCCGCACGGGCAAAGAATCTTGAAGTATCCTGGAAGGAAATCTTGTGTGCGCCTTTGGTCAGCTCATACACGCCAACCTCGTCAAAGGAAAAGCCTTCCTTACCGTGTGCACCAAACTTTGTGGGCGAACGCTGACCGTCTACCGCAATGTGGAAAAAGCGGGTACCGGGCTGGTTGGTCTTATAGTCCTTGGAAAGACCCCAGATTTTGTATTTGCCGTCAAAGGGAATGTCAATCAAAAGCTCTGCATCTCCGTCGGTTGCACCGATTTCTAAGGTTTCACCGTCTTTTGTGGTGGTTCTGCCCTTAATGATGCCGTCGCCGTCTACAGACCAAACACCCAAATCATAGCAGTCGGATACCGAATAGTAACGGGTAAAGGATTCGGCGGATTCCTGATCTAAAACGCGGTCAATGGTAACGGTCTGGGTCTTGTCATCCCAGCCTACCTTCGCACCTAAGGATTCGGATACAAAGCGAATGGGAACCAAAGTTCTGCCGTCTTTTAATACAGCAGGCTGGTCTAATTCATACGCTTCACCGTTTACGGTTGCGGTGGTGTCACCAATGGGCAATACCATCGAGCCGGAGGTATTGCTGTATGCCGTAACGGTTTCGTTCAATTCGCTCCAGTACACGGTTGTGTCCAGTGCTTCAAAAATGGCACGCATAGGTACCATGGTACGGTCATTCATTAAGATGGGCTGTACATCAAATTCCAGCTTTTCACCGTTTAAAATAACCGTGATGTTGTCTGCCGCGCTAACGGTTGCAGGCACGAATGCAAGCATGGATGCCAGCATGCAAAGCACAACAAACAACGAAGTCAGTTTTTTACTCATACTTCTTCATCCTTTCTTACTTTTTACAGGTGATGTAAAAACTACACCTATTGTATAAAACTATTATACACTACCCTTTAAATTGCTGTCAATAGCAATATGTTGCGCAAAAATAGCAAAATGTTGTTTTTTCAAAAAAGAAGCACCCGCAGAGGGGTGCAAAACAAAGATATGTGTTTTTGTGTGAGGTACTTAAAGTTTGCCCCGATTTTTTTTAGACTATACCTCATTTTTTAAAATATTGATACAAATCGCATTTAATCATGCCGTTATACAGCTTTCGCTTTTTGTCGGCAGGCGTGCCGAAGCATTTTTCAAAATCCTCTAAGGGGGTTAAAACAAACATTTTCCAGTCATTCAGCCGCTCGTATACCGCGCCCATATTCCGGGCAATTTCCCGGCAGGTTTCCTTGTCCGAAAGACGCTCGCCATAGGGTGGATTGCAAACGATATAACCGCCTGCCTCTGCATGATTGAAGTTTTTTACGTCCCGTCTGGTTACGGTCACCAAATCCGAAACATGCGCTTTTGCGCAGTTGCCTGCGGTAAGCTCTACCGCAGAATCCAAAATATCGCTCGCCACAATTTTAAGCTTGGACGGGCGCATCAAATCCTTTGCCTCTCCCCTTGCAGTTTTAAACATGTCTTCCCCGAAAAAGGGCATATGCTCCGCCCCGAATCGTCTGAAAAGACCCGGTGCAATGTTTTTGGCAATCAGTCCTGCCTCAATGGGAATTGTCCCCGACCCGCAAAACGGGTCTGCAAACACACCGTCATATTTAAAACGGCTTAAAATCACCATTGCCGCCGCCATAGTCTCTCTTAAGGGTGCCTCGTTGTGCAAAAGGCGATAGCCTCTTTTATGTAAGCCCGGTCCCGAGGTGTCCAGCATCAGGTCTACCTCATCTTTAAAAATGCGGAACACAATCTGATGCACCGTGCCCGTTTCGGACAAATCCTCGGTGCGGTGTCCCTTTTTTAACCGTTCCACCACACTTTTTTTGATGATTTTCTGACAATCGGGCACAGAATGCAGTTGTGATTTTAACGAAGAGCCTTTTACGGGGAATTTTGCATCCTTCGGGATAAAATCTTCCCAGTTGATGGCATGACACTTGTCAAAAAGCTCGGTAAAGGACAGCGCCTTAAAGGTTTTTAATTTCAAAAGCACCCGCTCGCCCGTCCGAAGTCCGATGTTGACCCGTGCCGCCGCATTTTTGTCGCCCCGAAACACCACCCTGCCGTCTTCCACAGCGGTGGTTTCGTATCCTAAATTGCGAATCTCCTTCGCACAAATCGCCTCCATGCCAAACAGCACCGGCACAACATATTCAAACATCTGTTCCCCCTCCTGTCTTACACTTCCTTTATCAGAATGCTGCTGCACACATCCATTTTAAAGGTAAGGTTATCGGTAATCTCTGCAAAGGTGCCGTCGTGTTCGGCATCAAGCAGATATATTTCATACTTTCCTTCTTTTCCAAAGTCAATGTTAACCTCTTTTGATGGTGCATTTTCGTCGTGGTCATCATAATAGGTTACGATACACATCACTTTGCCCTGTTCATCTTTTCCGCACAAGGTATATATTTTTTCAGGCTGATTTTCGCATCTGATTTCGACAGTTAAATCATAAAACATACCATACCAGTAAAGAGGATAATACCCTTTCAACGGAAGTGTGGTGTAAAAATCAAAAGCACCGCAAAACACGCTTGGTCTTGTGTCATAATACATCAACATATCAATGCCGTCATTTTTTTGCGCCTCCGAAATACAAGCCATGGTAAAGGTTGCGCCTTTAATACCGTGCATAGTCTGAATGGAATAAATATATTCGTCGGTCCAACCCTTAACATAATTCCATTCATTTAAAATGCTTTCAGCATTGCCGTAACCGTAGTGATTCATCATTTCACGCACTTGCGTTGCCCTTGCCATCATTTTATTTGGTTCGGTGCAATAACAATGCCACGAGAAGAAATCCAATTCAACCCCTCTTGCCTGCATTTCTTTTAAAAATCTTTCGCCCCATTCCACATCAAACGCAATGGCAGGTCCACCGATTTTAATGTTGGGAAAACATTTTTTCAAATGTTTCGCCGCCGTTTCAAACAGGTCGAAAAACTGTTCATCCGTGCCTGTCCAGCAACCGCCACCTTTTACATCAGGCTCGTTCCAGATTTCCCAATACTCCATCCCAAGTTCAAAGCCGTTTGCCCATCCTTGGTTGTAATGGCGAATGATATGTTCACATATTTCCGCCCATTTCTGAAAATCTTTTGGCGGATTTGCACCGTGTTTTACCACGTGATGCTCAATGGTCTGCCCAAGACGGAAAAAGGTTTGCGTACCTGCATCCAAAGTTACAAGAACGGATTCATCGGTACACGGAAAATCATAAGATTCGGGTGTGTGCACATCTGCATCAAAAAAAGGAAATATTTTTGTGATATCGTGACTGTACGGTCCGCCGTATACACTCACAACCCCCGAATCGTGATTACGAGAATAAGGAATTCTTGCCGCTTTATACGCTTCAAAATTACTCTGATTCTGTCCGTCGGTATGTCGTTTGTGCCAGGGACCACCGTTTGTGGCATTCAAAATTTTAAACTTCTGCCCCGCTTTGTTTAAATCAAATTTCAACATTTCCATTGCTTTTCACCCTTTTCATGGATAAAAAACTGCACCAAGGTGCAGTTTTTATCCAATTATAAAGTTGCCATAAACTTATCAAAGTCAGCCTTACCCTTTTCGTCGCGCTTATACACACCTGCGTGCTCTAAAACAGTTACGAATACCTTGCCCACCTCTTCTTTTAAGATGGCATCCACATTGTCGGCATTCAATTCGGGATGCTTTTTCAGCACCACGTCCTTTGCCCAGTCTGCATGGGAAGCGGTTTTTTCATCTTTGGTTAAATCCTTGCCGTTGATCAGGGCATCTGCCACTGCGTCTAATTCTTCCACCAGACGGGACGGAAGCACCGCAAGACCCATAACCTCAATCAAGCCGATATTTTCCTTTTTGATGTGGTGCAGTTCATCGTGGGGATGATAGACACCCAAAGGATACTGCTCGGTTGTGATGTTGTTGCGAAGCACCAAATCCATGGTATACTTGCCGTCACGCATAGAAGCGATAGGTGTAATGGTGTTGTGGGGTGTGCCGTCGGTTTCTGCAAAGATAAAGGCATCCTCGTCTGTGTACCCTCTCCAGGCACAAAGAATTTTGTCGGACAATTCAATGATTTTTTCCTTGTCTGTACCCACCAGACGGATAACCGACATGGGCCAGTCCAGACGGCTTACTTCGATGTCCTCAAAGCCTTTTACGGTATAGAACTTTTCGCTCTTGGCTCTGTGCATGGCAAACACATGGTTACCGCCCTGGAAATGCTCGTGGGTAAGAATGGAGCCACCCACAATGGGCAAATCCGCATTAGAGCCGATGATGTAGTGATTAAAGCGGGTCACAAAATCCAAAAGCTTTCCGAACACGCTTTTGTCAATCACCATGGGGATGTGCTTGGAATTAAACACAATGCAATGCTCGTTATAGTATACATAGGGCGAATACTGGAAGCACCAGTCCTGCCCCTGAATCTCAATGGGAATAATTCTGTGGTTCTGTCTTGCAGGATGATTCACTCTTCCGCCGTAGCCCTCGTTTTCCACACAAAGCTGGCACTTGGGATAAGAAGCCTGTGCCATATTCTTTGCCGCAGCGATGGCTTTGGGGTCTTTTTCAGGCTTGGAGCGGTTGATGGTAATTTCAATCTCACCGTAGGAAGAATCCACCGTCCATTTTACGTCCTTTTTGATTCTGCCGCGACGGATGTAGTTGTTGTCGCAGGACAGTTTATAAAAATAGTCGGTCGCATCCTTAGAGGATTTCTCGTAAAGGCTGTTAAAGGTATGGATAACCGTAGACGGATACGGAGTTAAAGTATCCATAATTTCGGTATCAAAAATATCTCTGTATACCACGCTGTTGTTTTCAAGCAAGCCCGATTCTGCCGCATAATCCAAAATGCCGTCTAAAATTTCGTCCAGCTCCGAAACATCGGTGCAAACCGCACCCGTTTCTTCGTATTCGTCTAATTTCAGCTTGGTCAAAAGACGGTTTCTTACATACATTTTATCGTACTCGCCAATCAAACCCGTCAGCAAACCGTACGAAATCAGTCTGTCAATATTCTGATAAATCATTTCTTTCACCCTTCATACATTCATAATAGAATTAGTATATCACATTTTTCTCCGTATTGCAAGCAAAAAAGCAAGTCTCACGACTTGCTTTTTTCTAAGTTGTTTAAAATTTCTTCGCAAACGCCTTCAAAATTTTGGTTTAATTCCAAATTGGAATATCTGAAAACCTGAATCCCCAGCCCGCTTAAATACGCATCTCTTTCCGCATCCCGCTTTTCGCCCGCCTGCTCAAAATGCTGAGAGCCGTCAAGCTCTATCACAAGCTTTGCAGAAGCGATGTAAAAATCAACAATATATGAACCGATAACCTTTTGGCGGTTTACGGTAACGGGCAAATTTTTCAGAAAATCATACCAAAGATGCTTTTCTTCTTTGGTCATGTTCTTACGCAAGGCTTTCGCGTTGCCGGTCAGATTTTTATTATTTGTTTTGTTCATTTCCACCTCATCCGAGTTGCGTTCCGCAACCCACCTTCCCCTCAAGGGGAAGGCTTTTAAGTTCCATCTACCTCAAAAGGCTTCCCCTTTGAGGGGAAGCTGTCAACGAAGTTGACTGATGAGGTGTAGCTTGCAAAGCAAGCGTCCCTCAAAATCTATATTTCCCTGCCTTTTTCCATTCGGTTTTGCCATCTATTGTCACATAGCAGTCAATGGGAATCTCGATTTCGTAATGTACCCTTTCTCCCTCATACTGCCATGCCGATTTTATCAAGCCATACATCGAATGGAATTCTGCATTTAAATCGCCTAACTGCTTATCAGGCTTGGGTGCAATTTCGATGCCCTTTTCCGAAACGCGAATGCCTGCAGAGACCGCATACACCCACTCTAAAACCGAGCCGTAGGCATAATGATTAAAGGAATTCATATCCTTGCTCCAGAATGTGCCGTCCTCTTTTTTGCTGTCCCAATGCTCCCAGATGGTGGTTGCCCCCTGGTTTACCGAAAACAGCCAGGACGGGAATTTTTCCTGCAGCAACAGCGTGTACGCAAGCTCTGTATAGCCGTTTTCGCTTAACGCAAACAGTAGATAGGGCGTACCCACAAACCCTGTGGTTAAGCGGTTGCCGTTTTGCTTTATCATTTCCGCCAATTGGTCTGCAATCTGCTTTTTATGGTCGGTCAAATCAAAATGCAGTGCCAACACACATTCGGTCTGGGTTTTAAAGACAGGAAACCGTTTGATAAACGCCTTTCGTACATTCTCTGCTTTTTGGGCATAAAAATCATATTTGCCGTTTTGCAAAACCTTTGCGGATTTTGCCACTAAATCGGCACAGTATTTTAAGTAAGCCGAAGCAATCAAGTCCTCATCCGTTGCGCCTTTGTAAGAGCCTTCTTCATTATCCAGACCCAGCCAGTCCCCGTGACCGCTGTGTCCGACCCATAAATTCTGCTCCCTCGAAGTGGATTCCATGTACGAAATCCATTTCTCCATCATGGGAAAATGCTTTTGCAAAAGGTCTTTGTCGCCGTACATCTCATACAAAACCCAGGGACAAATGACCGCCGCATCGCCCCAGGCAGGGGACAGAAAATCGGCATTGATTTTGTTCTGCACCACAAAATTCGGCACGGTATCGGGAACGGCACCGTCATTTCGTTGCTCAGCCTGCATATCGTTTAACCATTTGGTAAAGAATTTCTTTACATCATACTGATACGACGCGGTCTTGATAAATACCTGCGCATCTCCCGTCCAGCCCAATCGCTCGTTGCGTTGCGGACAGTCGGTGGGAATGTCCAAAAAGTTCCCTTTTTGTCCCCACAAAATATTTGAGAACAGTTGATTTACCTTTTCGTGGCTTGTTGCTATATACCCCGTGCGTTTTAATTCGGAATGCACCACAATGGCAGTAAATTTCGTTTGCTCGGGCGCGCTGTCCACACGGACATACCGAAAGCCATAAAACACCGTTTTAGGCTTATAGCTTTGCTTTCCGTCTTTACAAATATATTTATAAATACATTTTGCATCGCGGTAATTTTCGGTATAGAAATTGCCGTCTTTATCCAAAACCTCCGCAAAGGAAAGAGAAATTTCTTCGCCATTTTTTGCATTGGTTTCAAGCCCGATATAGCCCGTAATTTCCTGCCCGAAATCCAAAACCCTTTCGCCTTTCGGGGTCACAAAGGTTGCAATCGGCTTAAAACGTTCCTGCTCCTTGATTTCTTCCCCCTCTTGCGGAATTAAAATCGCCTTGTTGTAGCAGGCATGCTGTACTGCTTCCGGCTCACTTTCAAAGTTGGCGTCAAAAATTTCACCGTCATATATATCAGAAAAAAGCACCTTGCTCTTTTTGACCTGCCAGCTTAAATCGGTGCCGATGCGCTCGGTTTCCGTTTCATACTCTAAAATAAGCTCTGCAATAAGAGACGGCTGACTTTGAATCTGACTTTGATAGCTTCTGGTAATGCCGCCTCTGAACCAGCCGTTGCCCACAAGTACCGAAAGGGTGTTTTCTCCCGCTTTTAAAAGATGGGTTACATCATAGGTCTGGTACTGCAAGCGTGTAATAAAATCGGTACAGCCCGGTGCCAGTACATACTCCGACACACGCGCATCATTTATTTTTGCTTCATATACCCCAAGACATGTCAAGGTAAGGCTTGCAGATTGCAAACCTTTTTTGACCGTTATGCTTTTTAAATACTCAGGACAAATCCCCTCAAAATTGCTTTGGGGAACAATCCATAAACTGTCCTTTAACATAAGACACCTCTTATTTTGCAATCAAAGTATCGTTTTTCTCTTCCACATCTGCAAAATGCGGACGTTCTGCACCTTTGGGATTGTTGGGCTGATGGTATGCAAATTTCATGTCGCCTGCTTTGTCATAAAACAGCATACCGTGTCCGCCGTCTTTGGAGAAAAGCAACTTTTCTTCGTGTGCCCAGTTGCCAAGTACAGAGCCGTTATCCGAATAAGAAATGGCTTCGCAGTAGCCCTCTTTGGTAAAACTCGACCAAATCATAAGCAAACGACCGCTTTTTGTTCTGTACATAAACGGACCGTCTGTAACAAAGTTGCCTTTACTGTCACAATTCTGCCCCGGCGCATACCCCACTTCACACACCCCGGGAAGGGAGGATGCCGTAAACAACACCTTGGGCTCGCCTACCGCTTTTGTCAAATCCTTTGACAATTCAATGACGCACATTTCTCCGTCGTGCACCTGCACCCACTCGTGGCAGAACACCATATAAGGCGTGCCGTTTTCAATGTGGAGCGTACCGTCTAAGCACATCCAGTCAGCAGGTGTTACGGGACCTTCGCTATGTAATTTAAAGGGACCCAAAGGACTTTCTGCCTTTAAAATCTGCGTACCGCGCATTTTGTCTTTGGCATAAAAGGTAGCCAACATATAATATGCACCCTCATATTTATGCACCTCGGGCGCCCAGAAATTTCTGTCCGACCAAAAATCCGCAGGGGGTGTAAACACCTCAATGGGGTCGGAAAAGGTCTCTAAATCGTCGCTTACATACACATCAAGCCCTGTGCATAAGCCCCAGGTTTCGCTGCCCCGGCTTCCGTACATATAATATTTTCCGTCCTCATAAAGCACAAAGGGATCTCTGATGTTAATATCTGTATTTTTCATGTTATTTTCTCCTTTTTATAAACAAATGTCCGCAAAAACGGGAGAATGGTCTGTGGCATCCAATATGGCTTTATCGCAAACCACCCGATACTGCTCTGTTTTAAATGTGCCCATGCCGATAATATAATCCAGCGACATACTGTACGGATTTTGGGTGGTCTTGCCATGGTAAAAGCCCTTTTCATCCGCCACCGGGTCCCCGTGCATGGTGGACACATCATCTTTATTTTCGGTCAGGTCAAAAAGCACCTCTGCCTTTTCGCCCTGAAACACCTTAAATACCGGATGGTCTCTTTTACTGTTCAAATCGCCAAACCCGAACACGGGACAATCAAAACGCTCTTTCACAAAACGCATCAATCCAACAAGCTGTTTGGCATTTCGCACACGGATTTCATCATCCTTTGGACAATCATATTTCCACCAGAAATGGGTGTTGAAAACACCAAGCCGTTTTCCGTCTTTTTCAATAACCGCCCAGGTAACGGCTTTGGATTGGTCGGGCGTTTCGGTTAAATATTCATATCCCTTTGCCAAAATATCCCATGTCTTTGAAATTGCCATAGGCACATAATTGTTGTTATAAAAAAGCTCTGTACCCAAAATACGGTAGTTTTCCGAAAGGCGTTTGAACAGCTTTGCATTGTACCATCCTTGGGTAATTTCCTGCAAGCCGATTACATCGGGTGCATATTTCCGGAAGGTTTCAAAAATGCCGTCCTCACGCACCTCTACCGGGTTCCCGAAATAGTCGCCCCAGATATTGCTTGTCATAATTCTCATAACAGACACCTCTTAAAATTCCACCACGCAACCGTCGTAAGACACTTCCAGTCCCATGGGATTTACCTGTGCCTCCAGCTCATGGTGAATGGGCGCGCCGTTGTGAGAAAAATGGTTGATGTAAAGCTTTGTATCGGGCTTGATTGCATCGCCTAACCGTTCGCGCACACGCTGAATGTTTGCAATACCCATGTGTCCGCCCTCATCCGATGCAGGTATATTCACATTGGTGCAGTCAAAGGAAATCATGTCAAACCGAATGTTATTCTCGGCAATATACGCAAATACCTCATCGTAGAGGTAGCCCGTGTCATGGGCATAGAAAAGGGTTTTGTCACCCTGACGGATGATATAAATCAGCGCACCGCTTCCCTCCGCATGACGGGCAGGCAGGGCGGTAATCTGATAGTCCCCTGCTTCAACCGTCTCAAAAGGCTCTATTTTAATAACCTCTGTCTGCTTGGATGCACCATTTTCTTCAAAGTAGCGGTACACATCCCCTCCGCAAATCACTTTCAGATTGTTCTCGCGCATGTTGTGTGCAAAGGGCGGATGCTTGTAGTGCAGCTCGTTGGGATAAAAATGGTCGCTGTGGCTGTGTGTCACCAACAAAAACTTGATTTTATCTCCTTCAATATCATTTTCCAGAAAATGATGAAACGTATCTGCAGGCAAGTCAATCAGCAAATCGTCGTTTATAATAGACTGAGAACGGGTACGGATGTTTTTACCCTTTAACCGTCTGGATACAAGACATTTTTCGCATCTGCAAAAAACACCCGGAAAGCCCTCTGCCGCCGCAGTTCCTAAAAATGTAAGTTTCATATTTTATTCCTCCCCTAAAAATTGGTCTGTCCACTACCCATTTTGCAAAGTTCCCCATAGAATTTGCGAACGTATTCCGGACAGATTGAAATTAAGTTAGTTCTATTCTATCACAAACAAATTTCGATTTCAATAACCTCTGCACAAAAATCCCCATTTTCTGCACAAAAACAAGCGTCCCCATTACGAGGACGCTTACTCAAAATCTAAAACGCTGCGCACTTATTCATTTTTATCCCTGATACACCAGATTCTTTTCAATCATTTCGTCAACGTTTGTTGCATCCCACCATGCACCGGAGATATCAACCTTCTTCTGAACCTCCTTGCCTTCCAGAGCAAATACCGCCTGTTCAACTGCCTGATAACCAATCTGGAACGAATCCTGTGCAACAGAACCTATAAGCTTAGGACCTGTTGTTTTCTTCATCCATTCAATCTGTTTTGTACCGGCATCATATCCTGCAAACTTGATTGCATCATACTTTGCACCGGCAGCACCGATAGCATCATAAACCTGTTTAACAACGCCTTCGTTTGACATAAAGATGGCATCTGCACCCTTTTCGGCAAGTGCTTCGAGAGCTGCTTTATAAGCATTATCTGCATCACCGGGCTTAACTTCCTTTTCAATTGTGTATTTACCCTTTGTTGCTTCGTCAGCATCTGCAAGCTCTTTGAACTTATCAATAAAGCCTGCCGCTCTGTCAATACCGGTCTGCGTTTCATCGTGCTGAATCACACCGATGATATAGCCGTCAGAAGCTGCAATATCGTCCTTGAGCACTGCATAGAAATTTTCAGCAACTGTGCCTGCTGCAAGATAGTTACTTGTTGAAACATGTGCAACCAACGGGTTTTTGCCTGCTGCATCCAATGCTGCAATATCGTTTGCCCAGATACCGCTGTCGAACTGAACTACGGGAATATCATTATCCTTAGCCTGTGTCAGGAGATCAACAAAGCCTTCACCAATAGTCGCTAATACGATAGCCGATGCATTGTTGGAAAGCGCTGTCTGAACCATTTCCATCTGCGAGGGAAGGTCTTTTGCCGATTCACTCGCAGGCCCTCTGAATGTGATTTCGTAACCATATTTAGCACCCGCTGCTTCCGCACCTGCTTTTACAGACTGCCAGAATGCGTGTGATTCGCCTTTTGCAACTACAGCAATGGTCTTACCTCCTGTTGCTTCGCCGGTACCACCGCAACCTGTAAGAGTAGCCACAAGAATTGTTGCCAGCAAAATAAGTGATAATACTTTTTTCATAAAACATCCTCCTTTTTTTTATTTTTTGCTTTTCTTTTGTTTTGCGCGCGCTTTATTTTTTTGCTTAATATTAAGCTTTCACTTTTTCTTTTTTAGGCTTCTTTTCTATTTTAACTTTGCTCGCATTTTTGTTTTTAATAACGTCCATAAGTACTGCTACGACGACAATGATACCTGTTAAAACATATGTAACATACGTTGAATTTACATTTAAATTGAATCGTGCAAGTACAAAGTTAAGTCCACTTCTGATTACAACAAGCATAATCGCACCGATTACAGAGCCGGCAATTGAAGCAGTACCGCCAGCAGCGGATGTACCGCCGATGTATACGCCTGCAATGGCATCAAGCTCCATACCATTGCCTGTTGCGGATGCTACTGTTGTAAAGGATGCTGCCCAGAAAATCGCTGCAATACCTGTTGCAATTCCTGCGATTGTATAAGCAATAATTTTGTATTTGTCTGTGTTTATACCCGAAAGCCTTGTCGCTTCTTCATTACTGCCGATTGAAAGTATGTATCTTCCAATTTTGCATTTGTACATAAGATACATACAAATCAGTGCAAACAGCAACACCCACAGCAAGCCCACAGGTACGCCGTTAAAGTTTGAAAACACTTTATTAAACCATGTTCCACCCGGGAAAAAGATATTGGGAATCGAAACTATAATTGCACTGAGCCCTCTTCCAAACATCATTGTTCCGAGCGTAGCTATAAATGCCGGAATTTTAAGCTTAGCAACCAAAAGTCCATTTACAAAGCCAACTACGGCACCAATTGCTATCATAACAGGAATTGTAAACCCAAGAGGCATGCCGTTCATATACAGCTTACCTGCAACAACTGCTGCCGCAATGCAAGTTGTACCGATCGAAAGGTCGATACCGCCTGTTGCAATGACAAATGTAACACCAAGTCCCATAATAGCATATGGAGCCAATGACTGTGCCATACTGACTATATTATATTTCCCTAAAAAATTTGGATTCAATATCCAGAATACAAGCACCAGAACTGCAAGCGCAGCGATGATAATCATGTTCTGCATGCTTTTCCTTACTAAAGCTGCAAATGAATTTTTCATACTATATTCTCTCCCTTCATCAAACAACTGCTTATTGTTCTCTCATTGTAGCATAAGCCATTATTTTTTCCTGTGTTGCATCCTTTATGTCAATCTCACCGGTTATACGACCTTCACACATTACCACAACCCTGTCACTAAGTCTCTGGATTTCTGTCAGTTCAGATGAAATCATAATAACTGACTTGCCTTGAGATGTAAGTTCTTCCATCAAAGTATACATCTCGCTCTTTGCTCCAATATCAATACCTCTTGTGGGTTCGTCAAATATAAAAATATCTGAATTTTCGAGAAGCCATCTTGCAATAATAACCTTCTGCTGATTTCCGCCCGAGAGATTTTTAAGCAATTGCTTCATGGAAGGAGTTTTGGTCTTAAGCTTCTCATTTTCCTTTGCCGTTTCCGCTTCGACCATTCTATCGTTAATCCATCCGAATTGAATGAATTTTTCAAGGGATGCCAGCGCTGAATTTTCCGCAACAGATTTATCAAGCATTAGCCCGTATCTTTTTCTGTCCTCCGAAAGATAACAAATGCCTCTCTTTACTGCATCCTCCGGTGTCTTGATTTTAACTTTTTCTCCATTCACGAAAATTTCACCGCTGTCAATAGGGTCTGCACCATAGATTGCACGTGCAACCTCCGTTCTTCCGGCGCCCATAAGCCCCGAAAAGCCTAATATTTCGCCTTTTCTTAATTTGAAGCTTACATTCTTTATTTCCTTGCCTCTGGTTAAGTTTCTAACCTCAAGTACAACTTCTGCATCCTCCGGAACACTACTTTGTTCCTTTTTATCGCCATAAATGACTCTTCCGACCATCATTTTAACGATTTCATCTTTGGTTGTATCTTTTGTCAGGGCAGTTCCTACATACTCACCGTCGCGCATTACGGTAATCCGGTCAGAAATCCGATTGATTTCATCCATACGGTGCGAAATATATATCATGCCTATACCTTTAGCCTTAAGGTCATTCATAATTTTAAAAAGTTCTTCAACTTCAACCTGCGTTAAGGCAGCAGTAGGTTCATCAAGAATCAGTATTTTGCAATCTCTTGAAACCGCCTTGGCAATTTCAACCATTTGCTGTTTTCCCACAGTAAGCGTACCGAGCACCGCAGAGGGGTCTATTTTAACACCGATTCTGTCAAACAACTCCTTCGCGTCCTGCTCCATCTTTTTATCGTCTATGTATATCCCCTTCACCATAGGCTCTCTGCCTATATAAATGTTTTGTGCAACCGTTAAATGATTCATCATATTGAGTTCCTGGTGAATAATGCTTATGCCGGCGTCCTGAGACTCTTTAATGGTGCCAAATTCCACTTCCTGTCCAAAAAGACGGATTTCACCGCCGTCGCGCTTATGAATTCCGCACAAAACCTTCATAAGAGTTGATTTTCCTGCTCCGTTCTCACCCATAAGAGCATGCACTTCGCCCTCTTCCAGCTCCAGGTTTACATTTTTCAAAGCATGGACTCCCGAAAATCTCTTGTCTATGTCTTTCATTTCAAGAATAATCTGACCCATATTTTCTCTCCTTTCTCCCTAAAACCATCATACCATATTGCCATTTCCTCGTCAATATCTTTTTTATTTACGTTCAGACCTTATTTTTAAACCTTACCAGCGAAGCAACCGCTGAAATCATATTGAAAACCTCTGCCACTATTCCGCCCAGTGTAAAATTGAAAATATTATGAATCAGCCAAGCAGGAGAAAGTGCTGCAACCTGAAAATATCTTATCTTCTTTCCGGCCTCATACCACATCAATACACTCACCACCAAAAGCGAAACATACGGAAGTGTCGTTAATATAATTTGAAGGATATCCCCTTCAAGCAAGGTCAGTGAATAGATATACGCAACCGTAAACAGTGCCTCTACAAGTAGCATCTTCCATATTTTATTGTTCTTCTTCATATACAGCACGCCTCTTACCAGAATTGTAAGATTAAAAAGTGCACCGCCATATGCGCCTATAAGCAAGAAGTTTATAAAAAACATCAGTCCGCCTATCCCCTGCACAAAAACCAGTTTTTTACTGTTTTTGCACTGAAAAGACAACACAAACAACAAAAGTCCGAATATACCGAAAACTTGTCCAGTAATCTCTCTGACGCCCATTTTTCACCCCGTTTTAATGTATCCCTATAATTTTATGAAAATCCGAAACAATATATTATTTATATTAATTATATAATTAGGTTACAGGAAAGATGCACCTTGTTTTTAATGAATTGACAACTTCGTTGTCATGAATTGGCTAAAGCCATGAATTGTTGCTATCGCAACATGAATTGAATTGCCTATATAATGCACGAAGTGTAATTCATGAGCCGCAAGGCTCAATTCATGAAATCACA
This sequence comes from Clostridia bacterium, assembly GCA_017410375.1. NCBI lineage: Bacteria > Bacillati > Bacillota > Clostridia > Clostridia bacterium. The sequence goes on from JAFQQW010000058.1 coordinate 47,482, forward strand.
GATTTCAATTCACGACGAAGGCAATTCATTGAGTTTGCTTTGCAAACTCATTATATCATAAAAAATATTAACTTTCAATACTTTCCGCAAAAAAAACGGAGCTTTCGCTCCGCTTCTTAATCTCTGAAATATAAGTCTCTGGTATACACCTTATCTAAAACATCCGCAATGTCCTCCGAATAGCGGTTTGCCAGAATTACGTCGCTGATTTCCTTAAACTCTGCCAAATCACGGATTACACGGCTGTTAAAGAATTTGTCATCATGCATGGTCGGCTCATAAATAACCACCTCAATGCCCTTTGCCTTGATACGCTTCATAACCCCCTGAATAGAGCTTTGACGGAAATTGTCCGACCCCGCCTTCATGGTCAGACGGTAAATGCCAACCGTCTTGGGTTGCTTTGCGATAATCTGGTCTGCAATAAAATCTTTTCGGGTGCCGTTTGCCGCCACAATTGCCGAAATGATGTTTTGGGGCACATCATTGTAGTTTGCAAGCAACTGCTTTGTGTCTTTGGGCAGACAGTAGCCGCCGTACCCGAAAGAGGGATTGTTATAGTGATTGCCGATTCTGGGGTCTAAGCCAACCCCCTCGATGATGGATTTTGTGTCTAAATTCCGCACCTGTGCATAGGTATCCAACTCATTAAAGAAAGATACGCGAAGGGCTAAGTAAGTGTTTGCAAAAAGCTTTACCGCTTCTGCCTCTGTAGGGTTCATGTAGCGGATTTCAATATCCTCTTTTAAAGCCCCGTCTTTTAAAAGACCTGCAAAGGTTTCTGCCGCTTTTCTAAGGCGTGCATTCTTTACCGGCACACCCACAATGATACGGCTGGGATACAAATTGTCATAAAGTGCTCTGCCCTCACGCAAAAATTCGGGGCTGAACAAAATGTTGTCACAGCAAAATCTTTCCCGCACCGATTCGGTGTAGCCTACCGGCACGGTGGATTTGATAATCATCACCGCATCGGGGTTTACTGCAATCACCTGCTCGATCACACTTTCTACCGAGGACGTATCAAAATAATTTTTGTTCGGGTCATAATTTGTGGGGGTGGAGATGACAACCATATCCGCATCCTTGTACGCAGACGCCCCGTCTGTGGTTGCGGTTAAATTCAGTTCTTTTTTGCTTAAATATTCTGCAATTTCCTTGTCCTGAATGGGTGAAATGCGATTGTGAATCATATTCACCTTTTCTTCAATAATGTCTACCGCCGTAACGGTATTTTTCTGTGCCAGAAGAACGGCAACCGAAAGTCCTACATACCCGGTGCCTGCAACTGCAATTTTCATAAAAACATACCTCTTTCTTAAGTTTTCTGCTCTCCCCGCCCGACATCTCTGTGGCGGTTTCAAACAGCCGGTAGGTTTTATGCACTACTCGTCCCTGTGGTGTCTCCTATGGCAACGAAAATGCAATGTGCTGTATTAAAATTTATTTTATACCTTTATAATCCTTCTGTACCTGTTCGTAGCTTTCTAAATTGCCGATGTCATAGCGCTTGCCGGGCATTTCCATGGCATGCACCTTAGTCTGCTGACAAAGCCATGCAATGTAGCTTCCGGGCGCGTCCACACCGCAGCCGTCGTTGATGCCCTTTTCCACAAGGCGCGCATCGTCCCTGGTATAGAAATAAAAGGGCGGGGTTGCCCAATGGGTTTCGGGATTGGGCGATTTTTCGGTCATTTTCAAAACCAAATCATTTTCATCAACGGTTACCACACCGCATTTTAAAAGCTTCTGATCGCTTTCTTCATAGTAACGCATAATGCAGGAGGTCTGCTTTGCTTTTGCGTACTTAATAAACTCGGTAAGCGAAAAATCCAACAGATTATCCCCTGCGATAACCAACATATCGTCATCAAGCCCTAATTGATCAATGGTAAACTGAATGTCCTTTACCGCCCCTAAGCGGGTTTCATTGGATTCGGTGCCGTCATCCACAACTGTGATTTTCTGGCTCTTTTCAGCCGCCCAGGCATCAAAATGATGGGCAAACTTGTGGTTGGAAATCACCACATATTCGTCAATCTCACCCAAAGTGTCAATATCGTCAATCAGCCAGTCCAAAATGGTCTTGTCCTGAACCTTTAAAAGAGGCTTGGGGAAATTTTCGGTTAAAGGATACAGTCTTGTGGCATAGCCTGCCGCTAAAATCAAACATTTCATATTGTTCACACTCCTAATTCTGCACCGTCGGCACTGTCACAAAAATGTACCGAGTACTTGCCCTTAAGTTCCGGGAACGCCTTTAAATATTCTTCGCTTACCTGTTGCTCAATTTTTTCTGCAAAGGCAGGGTCGATAAGCGCCATACAGCACCCCTTAAAGCCTGCACCCGAGAATCTTCCGCCGTAAATACCGTCAGTTTTGGTCATAATTTCATAAAGGGTTTTAAGCTCGGGCGAGCCGGTTTCCCAATTATAAATGGAAGAATGACCGCTTTCAAAAGAAAGCTTGCCGTAGGTTTCAATATCGCCCTTTCTCCAGGCCTCTGCACCCCTTTGCACCCGGTCAAATTCGGTGTACCAGTGCTCGGCACGCTTTGCCCAGTTTTCAGGCAGTTTTTCTTTGTATTTCAAATACACTTCATACGGAACGTGTCTTAAATTCGCTTCTTCAAATTTGCCGTACTCCATACCTGCATACGCCTGCAACGCATACGCCGCCGAACGGCATTCGTCCACTCGCATGTTAAATTTGGAGCCTGCAAGGGTTCTTTCCACGCCTGAAAACAGCACCATAAGCTTATAGGGCTTCATGTTGGGATTTGTGTCAATCAACTCAAAGCTGTCGTCCATTGTATCTAAGTACAAAAGCTTATCCTTTTTGGAAAACACTTCGCAAGACTGGTCCAGCTTACCACAAGAAACACCCACATATTTATTTTCCGCTTCCTTTGCAGTGAGTATCATTTCAATCGGAGAAAGGGTTACATTGTTCACCTTACAAAGTGCGGACAAAAACGCAATGATAACCGCCGCCGAGGAAGATAAGCCCCCGATAGGCAAGCTACCCTCAATCACACCGCAAAGCCCGATTTCTAAGTTTCTTCTTTTGGCAAGGGCCAGTGCCGCACCGCGCAGATAATCTGCCCAGTCGTTCTGCTTTTCCTTTGGAATGGACGATACATGGAACTGCGCACGCTTGTCAAATTGCAGGGAATTTAATTCAATGACCCCGTTCTGTTTGGGACGGTAGGCGATATGAATGCCCTTGTCAATGGCAAAGCCCGTAATTTTGCCCAACTGATGGTCGCTGTGGGCACCAATGGGGCAAATGCGGTAAGGACAAAAGGCAAGCGCCTCCGCTTCTCTGTGATAAATTTCAAAAAACTTCTCCTGACATCTCATCATAACTTATATTAACTCCAATTATAAATAGAATTCTTTATACCATTTTGCAAATTTTCTTAATCCCTCTCGAAGTGACGTGGACGGCTTAAAGCCAAAGTCCGCTTCCAAAGCAGAGGTGTCTGCATAGGTTACCGGCACGTCACCCGGTTGCATGGGTACTAACTTTTTGTGTGCATCAAAATCAAAATCCTTCGGAAGCACGCCGGCACCTACTAATTCCTGCTGCAGAATATCCACAAAATCCAGTAAATTTTCGGGTGAGTTGTTGCCGATGTTATATACCGCATAGGGCGGAAGCGGTAAGCCGTCCTCCCCTGCTTTTTTCTCGGGTGCACACGCCATAACACGCATCACACCCTCTACAATATCGTCCACAAAGGTAAAATCACGCTTGCAGTTGCCGAAATTGAAAATTTCAATGGTGTCGCCTTTAATCAGCTTATTGGTAAAGCCGAAATATGCCATATCGGGACGTCCTGCAGGGCCGTAAACGGTAAAGAACCGAAGCCCCGTGGAAGGAATGTTATAAAGCTTTGAATAGGAGTGTGCCAGAAGCTCATTGGACTTCTTGGTTGCCGCATACAGCGACACGGGATTGTCCACCTTATCGTCTGTGGAATAGGGAATTTTTTTGTTCGAACCGTAAACCGAGGAACTGGAGGCATACACCAAATGCTCTACAGGATGGTTTCTGCACGCCTCTAAAATGTTGTAAAACCCGATTAAATTGGACTCAATATACACATCGGGATTGGTAATGGAATACCGCACCCCTGCCTGTGCCGCAAGGTTTACCACCACATCAAATTTGTGTTCTTCAAATAAGCCCTCCAGCATCACTTTATCTGCAATATTGCCCTTTACAAAGGTCCATTTTGCGTTATGCTTTGCCTGCTCCTTTTCAATTTCGGTTAAACGGTACTCTTTGATAGACACATCATAGTAATCGTTCATGTTATCCAACCCCACAATATGCATGGGCGTATCGGTTTTCATGAGCGATAACACCAAATTTGCACCAATAAAGCCTGCCGCACCGGTTACCAGTATGGTTTTGTTTTCAAAGCTTACATTCTTTTCTCTCATTATATACTCCTTACTCAAAATTCCAACGAACAACCCCACACATCAATGCTGTTGTCCTGGAACACTTCTTTTAATCGTTTGTGTACGGCTTCCTTGGTCACGCCTTTTTTTAAGATAACCTGTAAGAATCCGCCACCGCCTGCACCGCAGATGAGCTTACCGCAAATTAAATCCTCTATGGATGCAAAAATCTGGTCAATCAGGGTATTTGTAGAGCCTGCATCTACCATTTGAGAAAGCTCCCAATGGCGGTTTAACAGCTTTGCAAACTCGTCCACATTGCCACGTTCTAATTCAAATCGCATGAGCACTGCCACACGCTGAATTTCGTTTAAGGCATACAGCGAATCGGGCTGATTGCCCACATATCTGCCGACCACATCCCGAAGCAGGTTTCTGGCAAGTCGTCTTTGTCCCGTATAGATTAACGCAAACCGTTCGTTTAATTCCTTTTTGGTTTGTTCATCAATTTCCACATGCTCTACCTTTAATTGCTGATTAAGTGCAGGACGGGAAGTGATGTATTTAATGCCGCTTGTGACACCGCCCACCTGATCCTGCCAGCCACCGCCTGTGGACATAATCTGTTCCATGCAAAGCACATGGCTGTAGAGCATATCCTCGGTAAACGCAATGCCCATAAACTCAAACACAGCTTTCACGCATGCAGCAGACAGAATAGAGGACGTACCAAGTCCCGAGCCTTTGGGTACATTGGTTACCTCGGAATGCATTTCAAACCCACCACCGAGACGGGTTAAAATCTCCTCTAAATTGTGTCCCTCTTTGGGAATGATACCGCATGCCAGAAGTGCCGCCTTTTGCAACGCAAAGGGGTCATAAGGGTCACCTGTTTGCTGTAAAGGCTCAATGGTATCAAATTCTCCGTGCACATCCATGTCCCGGCTGTCAAACACAATTTTCTTTTCGGGAATCTTGATTAAAGTCACTTCCACAGGCTTTTCGCCGTTTAAGAAGATTGCCGCATTTAATACTGTACCGCCGTTTTCCATGCAGTAAGGCGGCGTATCGCTCCAGCCACCGCCCCAGTTGACTCTTAAGGGCAGTTTTACGGTGTGCTTATCCTTTGCAATTTTACAGGTTTCATTAAATTTAAGATTATTCAGGGTTCCTTTTAAAATGCCCTCCTGAATGGTTTTAAAGCATTTGGCAATGAATTTTTCACCCTCGGCACCGCCTAAAGCTACACCGATGTAATAGTAAAGACGCATCGCCATAGAGAAATCCGCCTGCGCCAGTCTGCGCTCTAACCATTCCTGCTGAATGCAGGTTAATTTGTCTGCCTGAAGCAGTTTTTTCGCGTCCTCCGCAGGCACTTTTGCTTTGATAAGCTTGACCAAACCGTCCATGCAAACCAACTCATGCATGCGCTGATTCCAGTCAATAATGGCTTTGGGGTCTGCATGGTTAAAGCCTGACGATAAGCTTTGTCTTTCCGCCTTGCGCCATGCCTCTTTATCCCCCTTACCCTGCGCCATAGCATACACGTTAAGTGCTGCTGCAACCGCATCTTTAATGTTGTCGCAAGCAGGATATAAATTCGCCATCCATAGGGTATGATTGTCTGACCCCCAGATATCGGTTTCTTTTAAACCGTTTTTCTCTAAAAACACCTCTAAACTCTGTCCAAAGAACATATTTTCTTTGGGATTATCGGTCACGCCGTAAATGCGTGCCACAAATTTCCCATCCTTTTGCTTTAAGCCGTGCAGAACCACATTATCAGGCACCGTTTCGTCATGAATGTCAATGTAAGACAGCACCACATTGTTGCCCACCTTCGCATCATGATGCACATACGAAACCTCTAAATAGCAGTTTTCGCCAATTTCCGCTTCATCCGAAAGTACGCTGTTGTAGCCACCTGCATTTTTGGTGATACTGCTATTGACCTGTCTGCTCCAGCCCAAATCCTTGTAATTTTCAACGCCCTCTGCCATAAGCTCCATAATTTCACGGGTAGTACCGAAATGAATAAACTTGGCAGGTGCTAAACGCAAAAGCTTCATGCGGAAAGGTCTTAAAGCTTCCCACACCTTTTGTCTTGCTTCTTTTAATTCTGCACAAAACTCACCTTCGGGTGCTTCATTATAAAACTGTTCCAAAGTAGAGTCGCTCGCCAAAGGATATAAGAAATCACCATACAAAGAAAGACGAACCGTTTCGTTTACAAAAGCATCAAATTTACCTTCTTCGGCAATAAGTCCGAAAAGGGCTTTTAACATATCGGCAGAGAAAACAACTGCACCGGTATCAATATCTACCGCACCGCGTTCATTCACCGCGCCTTGTTCGGTTAAAGTTTCCACCGTTTGCTTGTGCAGGAATTTACGCACATTGCCGTCCTCACCATTTAAAAATACGCCGTGGTTTTTGCCGGTTTGAACATCTTCTTTAAAGGAAATTGCCGCAGCACCTACTCCGGAATAGTCAATCTGCAGGGGATTAAACAATAGCAAAACATCGCCCGACAAAAGCAACATCCCTTCACGGATGCGCGAAGGCACAGAAGACATACAAATCATAAATTCATCAAACAAAGTAGATGCTCTGCCGTCGGGCAAAGTATGAGGTACAGGCGAAAACAGTTTTCCAAGCGCAGAATACTGTGGTACTCGCTTACTGTCACCGCCACTATGAATAACCAGAATTTTCAGATTTTTAAAATCAGTTGTTTTTGCGTGTTCCGAAATATATTTCAACACGCCCAAAGTTGCACCGCCCGAGCCGACACGTTTACCTTCGGGGTCGGGAATGACCGCAAAATGAGTTTCAGACGGAAGCATACCATTTTTCTGTCTGTCTTCAATTTGCATCATAAACCCCTCTGCCTGCTTTTGGTTGGATGCAGTAAGCACCACATAATCCCACCCGGCAAATCCGGCTTTGGTCAAAGAGCGGTTATAGTCATCCCAGGTATCTTTATAGGATTGTGATAAGAAAAGTGATGTCATATTTTTCATCGTTTTCTCCTCATTTCAATTTATATATTGAGCTTATTTTGCGTGTTTAAGAAAGCGGGAAAATAAAAGTGTTTTCGCCATTTTAACAGTTTCTTTCAAATAATTGTTTCGCGCAAACACCAAAAGCAGGAATGCTGCGGTCAAAACGGCAGTAAACCCTGCGCGCAACACAAATGCGACCAAACTCGTTTTCATACCGAATACCAAGAAATTCAGTTTGTACATCAAGAATGCCCCTGCCGCCGCAATCAGCAGATACGCCGCATTTTTGGAATAATAAAGCCACACATTGCGTTGCAAAGCGTGTTTATACACAATCAAAGGCTCCACCCAAAAGGTAACCAGAATGTTACTGATTAACGTACCTGCCAAAACGCCGAACACACCGTAATGGCGTACCAATATCAGCGAAACAATCAGATTCATAATAGATTCAATAAACACTCTGTATCTGTCCTGCCAGAACAGACCACAGGCAGATTTAAATTGTTCAGCTGTCTTCTGCACACCCAGGAAATAAAAGTTTGCCGTAACAATCAGCACAACCTCAATACCCATACAGTAAGTTTTACCCAACCAAAGTGCTATAAAGGGTTCAAACAGGCAAATCATACAAATACTACAGAAAGCATGAATGAAATAATTAACAAAATATGTATGGCAGAATACATCATACAACCTCTGTTTGTCGGCACTTTTTTCAGATGCATTCAGATTACCGATGCTTGCCGTCAAAGAAGAGGTAAACATCATGGTGAAATTGTTTAACGCATTTTTAATAACAAGATAGTTAGAATAAAAACCTGCCGAAGCAACATTTACACAAGAAGCAATAATAAAGCTGTCGGTGCAGTTAATAATCAGACTCCCCGCGCGATTGAACACCAACGCAGTGGTATTTTTGACAATATTCTTTTTGTCTTCGGGGTCAACAGGATTCACCTTACCACCAAAAAATTGCGGATACAGCTTTTTGGCTTTATATGAAACAAATCCGTATATAACGGTATTCTGTAAGGACTGCAGTGCGAGATATACCATATATTTCTTTGTCAGGAACAAGAAGAAAATCTCCAGAATATTAATTGCCGCAACACTGACTATTTTGACTTTTGAAACAATGTACGATTTTTGGTGTGCAACAATCACACATTGCTTGTCTGCAAAAAAATAGAAAGAAACCGTGCTGAGCAACATAAAAAGATAAATTACGTAAAGATTTTCAGGGATATCCGGCGTTTCTTTCAGCAAAGAATCCAAAAACGGCATCAAAGCCAGCCCGATACACAGCACCACAACGCCTATTATATAATAACACGTTCTGTACAAGCGGAACAATGTACGGCATTTTTCGGTATCCCCATCCGCAATAGGCTTGTACACACTGTATGTAATGGCAGTCCCGATACCCACATTTACGATTTCAATCATATTGATGATGTTTAAGAAAACCGCATCAATCCCCAAATAATTCTGCCCCAAAAATTTGATAAAAAATGTTCTGGTAACAAATGGCAAAATTGTAATCAAGAGTGTATTCAACATGCCGTATTTTAAATTTTGAAACGAACTATGCGTTCTGCTTTCCGCCATGTTTACCTCCTTTTCAATTTCCGCGTGGTTTTTTGATTAACATAATCTATGATGTAGGGCGAAGCCGGCACCATAAAAAGAATACATGTAGGAATGATAAAATTTAACATAACGGGCTGTGCAACATACATAATAAAGAAGATAATATACAAAGCCGTATATTTGCAGTTTAAATTTAATTTTTCAAACCCCTTTTTGATAGTTTCAGCCATTTTGTAGTAAAAAACACCCATAGCCGCAGTGAACCAAAATCCATATCTTGCCATATCCGAGAACAACTGCGAATGTTCGTGCACAACATATGTACCGTTGCCCGCCCCCTGATAGTAAGAGCCAACCCCGAGACCATAGGTGTTGAAGAAAGTCTCCAAGTCCCACAGCCAACGGTCGCTTCGTGCCGCCATATCACCGGTCGCCTCACCGCCAATCAGCGAGCTGCCCATATCATAAACCTTCCAGGATATATAGTGATTTTCAATGTGTGTTGCCGCTTCCTGTAACCACGCACCAACAACACTTTTAAAAAACAGCAAGAAAGCAAGCGAAAAAATAGTCACCACAAATTTGGTTGCAGGCGTTCTGTTTTGCAAAATAACCAAAACAGGCGCAAGAAAAGCGCAAACAAAAACAGTACCGGTTGAGCAAATAAGTGCAAGACAAAAACAAATGATAACAATAATCCAAGCCGCCACTCTCACCCAGCATTTTTTTAAGCATTTGCCTTGTAACATACACAAAAGCATTGTACCGATCAGAATAGAGCAGTAAATATGATGCACATTACCGATATTTTTGAAATAGTTTTCCGCTATCATGTCGGTTTGACTTGAAAATTCACGATAGGATGCCGGATTTTCAATAAGACCGAGCAATGTTGTAAAAAGCGTAAACGCAAATGCAAGAAAAACAACGCACCCCAAAGAACCGAGCGCTTGCTTTTTATCGGTATAATAATAGTAATAGTATACAAGAAATACATACCACGGTCCTGCAATCATAATAAACATTTCTGCCGCGTTACCGATACCAAGCAAGGCAAAATATACATATATCCCGATAAAAAGGAATGCCAGCACACCACATATTGTTCCGTTAAAAAACCAGTTTGGTCTTAAAAAGTAACTTGTGCAAAACCATCCGCCCATAACGGTTGCCATGATAAGCGTATACAAACCACCCAAAAGGGGCGCTTGTACAATAGGCACAATCATCAAAAAGATGGATACCATTGCAAAAAAGTAATTGGAAAACAGCCAGAATTTTTCACTGAAATCTGCTTTTCTTTCCAAATTGTACATCATTTCACTTCCTCATTTACATCTATACTTAATTTTTCGGTATAACCACACTTTAAAGGGCGGCGACACCGTATATTTTTTCAATTTCTTCAAAATATTTTCCGCACTTAATCCTTCAAAAAAGGCGTCTCTCTCTTTGTGCATTGCTATATTCTGATGTTGTTCCATGGCGGTATGTTCTATTTTTTTCACACGACAATCTTCTTTTGCCGCTTGCAGCAATGCCTCACCTTTCGAGGTGTGCACAATGGCTTTTCCTGTGCCTCTCTCATCCGCGAAAGTCGCATCATATTTGGCAATATCAAAGAAATCACCTATCGTTATATCCGATGCGTGCATTTTATCCTGCGCACTGCAGGTATAACAACTTTTACGCAAAAACAGATTCTGCAGATACCCGCGCATATACAAATCGTCCTGATGATATTTGCAATATCTGACTTTTGCCGACTGAATGCGTACACTGTACGCCCGCCAGGAAATACGCTTATCCCGAAACGCGATTTTTTCAGGTCTCCCTTTGGCAATTTTCCGACTGTAAAAATCAAAAACTTTCGGACTGCCTACACCGTGGCATAAAAAATCCACAAGGTACACATTGTCACGCGCACCCAAAAACGCTTTAACTGCACCAATCTGGCAAGGTGTTCCGCAAATCAGAACTTTCTCGCCTGCATCCGCCTTTTCTTTCAGAAGCGGTAATGCATCGTAAAGATTGCTTTGTACATATTTGGAACCAAGCAGTTTTGCGAGCTCGTTTTGGTTATTTGCCGCCTGATGGGAAAGCATACCTTTCTCATCAAATGCCGCACCGAACACGGTGCCGCCCTGCCCGATGATCCACATCGCCAAAGCAGAAAACATCCCGCCCGAAGAAGATTTTTGCAATACTTCAGGGGATTTATGTACCGTTGCGTACACACTTTCCCGAATGTCCGTCTGTACCGTCTTTTGCAAGGCAACGCAGTTGCGCATACATTTACCGCATTGTGTACATCGCGTACCGACTATCTCCGGATATAAAAATCCCTCTGTATTTTCTCGCATGATTATCGCCTGTGCGGGACAACCTTCGGCACATACACCGCAACCGACACATTCATTTTCGGGCAAACGGATATTCATTGTACTCTCCTTTATAATAATTCCTTCAACGCCTTTGCGGCGGTATATGCATTTTCAACATATTCGGGCATAATTTCCTGCAAATGTGCACGAACTTCCTCTTTTTTGTCATCCAACGCACGGTATGCCTGTGTAAGTTCATCCTTGCCGTGCATATCTTTCATGGAAATGACATATCCTTGCTCGGTGCCAAACAAATCCCGTGCAATGCCGACAGATTTTATGCTGTACCCGATAACCAATGTAGGCACACACATCGCGTATGCCGAAATGGAAGAATGGGTTCTTGCACAAATTAACATTTCACATTTGGAAATGATATCCCGAAGCTGTGCATATTTATAATCAGTACCGATTATTTTCACACGTCCGGTATGTACATATTGGTCAAACAGTGGTTTCATACAAGCATAGTCGCTGTTTCCGTCAAAATTTACATGTGGAATAAACAAAATATTTTTTTCGGTATCATTTAAAATGTATTCAATCAGATTCTGCACCGATTTAAGTACATCTGCATTTTTGCCGCCCTGCGTAACAATGGGACTGAAATTGATGCCCACCGTATTGGGTTCCACCTCAAATTTACTGTCTTCCTTCTGAATGGTAAAAGCGGGATCGGACACCCGTACCACCTTTGCATTTTTCAATTTTCCGGACAACGCATTAAAGGTTTCTTCTTCGCGTGCGGTAATCAGTGCATAGCCGTCCAAATCAGCAATCATGGCATCATTTAAAAATGCCGCATCCACACTGCACCCCCACAAGACACGTTTAAAACCGGCCTTGTCAATCAAACGGTTACTGTAATACAACCATGCAGGCGTTTCGCAACAATAGTTGTCCCCGCCAATGGACATGAACACTGTATCCTTCGGTTGTTTTTGGATACTCTTTTTAAAATTCGGATATGTTTTTCTTGCCACAATTTCTTCATCTTTAAAGAATTTACGCCAAGCACCGTAAATTTTACGCAAAAACTTGTTTTTTGTATAACTGTCGGGATAAATTTCTTTTATTGTTCCCTTTGGAAGAAAACGATCATCCGCCGCCTTTTCCAGACTGGAAAGCACAAATTCGTTATCCTCTTTGCCAATCATATTTACGCTGGACACCACAATGGCTTCACAACCATGGTTATTACATCCGCCATGTCCGTACATATAATATCTTTTTTTCACAGCTTATTCACCTCATCAAAAATTGCTTGCATTTCCGCTTCCAGATCGGTTGCGTTGTGCTTGGCTTTGCACGCCGCATACGCTTTGTCGAAATCGATTTCCCCGGCCATAGCGTTACGTAATGCATCGGCACAGCTTTTCGGGTCGTCTTTGCGATACGCAAATACATGCCCATACATAAATTCTTTTAAATTGTCATAATCTGGCACAACAATCGGCTTTCTTGCCGCACACGCCTCATATATCAATCGCGTCTGATGCGCCTTAGTCGGCGAAAACAGTACCGTATCACAAGCTGCATACAATTGTTCCACCTGTTGTGTAGGCGGAACAATTTCAATTTTGTCTGCAAGACCATGCTTTCGTATATACATAAGACAAGTTTTGGCATAACTTTGTGCCTGTGCTTCTTCAAAGGTTTTGGAAGAAACAATTAACAATTTACAGTTTTCTGTTTCTTTCAATGCTTTTAATGCCGTCAATGTTCCCTTCAATCGATTGATACCACCCAGAAACAGTATCTTTTTGGGGTTGTCGGAATTTAAAAAGCCTTCCTGCTTGTCATACAAATCAAAATCCACTTTATCATATAAAACAGTTTTAAAAATATCTGACTTGTCGAAAAAGTGCATATCATATGCCGAAATGAACACCAACCCATCAAAATGTGCTGCCATTTGTTTACGGATATGTGATGCATACAGAGTGTCCGGCAAAGTTTCCCTTTGCAGACAAATGGCTTTCTTGCCATATTTCTTTGCAATCGCCCCTGTATAAAATAAGGTAAGTGAATTGGCAATCACCAAATCACAATCACTATTTTTAATACAATTTTCTATGATTTTTTTCGTTTTGCACACATGGCGCATGGAACTCCAGAATGAGGGCGACAACAGATTGGTCACACCACCGTTATAGTAAGGATTTGACATAACCCACGGCACACGTTGCACCGAAAAACCATCCTTTTCCAAACGTTTGCATGTATCTTCAGGCTTGGTTGTGTTTAAAAAGGAAACGGAATCTCCACGATTTTTAAGTGCATTTGCCAACTGCATCATGCTGACTGAAGAACCGCCCCACACACCTGCGTGATTGATAAAAAGAATCTTCATTATTTTTTGCCCCGTTTCAGTAATTTCCTTATTTTTTTCTTCCAGCGGAGCATAAGGGGTCGACGGAATATTTGTGCAACCGCCTTTTCAATGCGCGCGTCTAATTCTACATTTTCAAAACGCACTTTTCCCTTATTTTCGTTAATTTCCGTATCAAAACGGGTATCTGCGCTGCTTACATGTACGCCCGACCCGTCGTTTCCGCCGTTGGAAACCAATGTTTCTTTCGGCAAAACAAAAAGCATATCATTTTTAAAGGCGTTATATGTAAAACGAATTGCCCAGGAATCAATTCTGCCTTCCATTTGCGACATCAGCATCTCGGTTCTGTCGCAACCGGTTTTATTAAAAGCTTTAACTTGCTTTTTATCTTTTATAAATGTTTTATAGTCACGGATTTCCCAGTCGATTTTTTCCCAACGGTCTTTCCAGGTCGCCCAGGCATAACTGGAACCCCTGCCCATCACAAAAACATCATGTTTATAATCAGCAGGGAAGGTTATGGGCAATGTGTATCCGCCCAACGCCCAGATTTTTTGATTGTCACGATAAAATTCCAAACCTCTGTTCATATAATCCAGAAAATCTTCCGAAACCACGTTATCATCTTCCACAACAATCACATTGCCGTGCTTGCCGATAACATTGTTTACACCCGAAATAACCGAGTTTGCCAGCCCCTGGTTTTGGGGAGCTTCCACAACCTCTACTTCGCCAAACCATTCTTTGATCGCATCGGAACGGATATATTCCCGCACCTGCTCCACTTTTTCGGCAACCTTTTCATTTTTAGGACCATCCGAAAAAATATACAACTTGCTTTCCTTTGCTTCAGGACATTTTGAAAGAGAGGTCAGCAATCTTTTTGCGTGGTCCGCTCTGTTATAAACAAAAACAACAATTGGTGCTTTCATAATTTTGCTCCTATCTGTCGCCGAACAAACTATATGCTTTGGACGACAATTTCTTAATCCGCATAAAGCGGGCAATATGTCACGCACCGTCTTCCGACACAGCGGCTGACATATTCACTTAAATTACCAATAGCAAGCGCCTTCCACCTGCTGTGCTTTTTCCGGCGTTTCCGTTTTGGAAGGACGAACCCAATGTTCGTTGTACAATTTGGAAACAATGGGATGATTATCCCAACGGTTACCCTTGATACCAAATAAAATTTGTGTAGCGCCACCCATATGTATTGCGGTTTTACCTGCTTTTTTCAACATGCAAGCGAGAGAAAACCCATACGCACCGCAACCGAGAATCGCAACATCAAAATCTATTTTCATTGCCTCGTCATACATATAGTTCAGTGCATCAAACCAAGTTTCGAAGGAAGTTTCAAAAAAAGCTGAAGACTGTACCGCTTTTATTGTTTTCAATTCAAATTCGGGCAGTACATCCGGATTTTCAAACAACAGCTCTCTTTTTTCATACTGACTGCGAATGGTTTCCTCAAACGGATGGATAACCAAAACTTTTTTGCCTTTCAATGCAGCTGACCAGGGTTCATTCCAGTAATAAGGCTCCAGTCCGCGGGGAACGCAAACTTTTGCCTGTGGTGAATACAATTGAAGCAAAAAATCTTCCATGGGCCAAGCATAAACACCATACAAATCCGCTTCGCGGGATAAATCACCCTGCATTTTGCCGAAACGGTATCCCAGATCGGCATCATTCGGGAAAAATCCTGCATTCCGACACAAACTCAACATACAGTCGTCGCTGATTTTTTCTCTTTTCCCCATGTCCATTTCCAAAGCCTGCACCAATGTGCATCTTTAATTACATGATTCGCCTGCTCGGCAGACATCAACGGTCGTCCTGCGTATTTCTTCTCTTTAGACAACGTAAAACATTTTAATTTTTTACGGACTAATCGCCATAAACCGGCAACCCTACATTTATTATACAGTGCTTTCATCCTGTTCACCATATCCTTTCCGTTTCAACGTTTCAACAAAGCAGACATTTTCCGTTTTAAAATCTGATACAAAAATCTGTATCTCGCTTTCCAGACAGACATAACCTTTTTGGGATCGCCTGCGTAATACCTGTATGCTATATTTTTATGAAAGCCTTGAATATGCAAAAGCATCATCATAACCGGTTGCCCTGTTTTTGTGTCTGTACAGTATGCCTTTTTATCTTCAAAAGAAACATCCTTATATATTCCTTTCATCGCAAATCGGGTATCACTTTTTTTGGCAATATGGCTATCGAACGAAATGTTATCCCGAATCTGCAACAAGTCATAACGGGTAACACCGCAGTCTTTTACAAACATTTCAATCATGTACATATCGGTAATGTTTCTGCTGCC
Organism: Clostridia bacterium; assembly: GCA_017410375.1. Lineage (NCBI taxonomy): Bacteria > Bacillati > Bacillota > Clostridia > Clostridia bacterium. The sequence continues at coordinate 63,552 of JAFQQW010000058.1, forward strand.
ACCGTTGGCGTTTTTTTCGTTGGCACGAACATCTTTCAAATGCTGTAAACATTCCGCGTCGGTGTAATATCTGAAGGTGTTGTCCACAAGCTTTGTAAGCACATCCACATTCTTAAAAACGTTACATCCGGGACCATATTCCCCATGCAAAGTCACATCGGCATCGCCACAATATTTATCGTGATATTCTGTTATGTCTCCATATACCAAAACATCCGAATCCAGGCAACAAAATCTGCCCGTAATACCTGCCTGCAACACAAAATCACGCATATACATCCACCGCTGGAAACAAATTCGTTCCACGAATCCGTTCATACTGCTTAAATGCACATAAATTTTTTCGAACTCTTTTGCTGTTTTTTCGCAGGTAGTCATATCTACATGCTGAATGCCGAACTTTTCATAATGCTTGTTTTTTTCGTCACCGATTAAATAAATATCCGAATTGGGGTTGGACTGTATAATCTGATTAAATGTATATTGTAAATAGAAAGAGTCGCCTTTATGAAAAAAGATTAACGGTATTCCTGCTTTCATTTTAAAATACCTCCCAAAAAGTCTACAATTCGCTTACCCTGCACCTTATAATTCTTTTCATCCAATGCATACCGCTTAGACGCTTCGCCTTTTTCGGCAAGCACTTGCGCATCCTGCGTCAGAACTGTTTCAATACAGTTCCGGATTGCTTCCGCCGAGTCATTTTCGATTGGATAAATGTAGTCAAAATATGCTTTCGGGATACCGCCGACTGTTGTAGATGCCACCGTAGTTCCCGAAGTCATGTATTCTAAAATTTTGGACGGGAATGCATAATTGGCGTGGTCTTCATCAGGCGATTTTACACTAATCAAAAGGTGTGCCGCCTTTTGATGTTCCAACAAATCCTTTCGGTCAACCTTGCCGAAATAGTGAATGCGACTGTCTTTTGCTTCGCATTCTTTTATGTAGTCAATCAAATCTCCATAACCAAACAACCATAGATTATAGTCGCCCTCTACCTGCATAAATCCGTCTAAAAGCTTGTCAATATTAAAGCTTTTGGAAAGGGCACCGGCATACATAACAGTTTTTTTGTCATTCTTAGGTACATCGTCCGTAATATCGAAAATGCTTGCATCGGAAAATCCTTCCACCAAAACCGCAGGTTTTTCTTCAATTTTCATTTTCTTTGCCATATGTTCGGTAAGCAGAATATATGAATCAAATCCCGTCTGCAGCTTTACCATTTTGTTGCTGTAATGGTCAGTCATCAAGGTTTTCAAGCCTTTTGTTTCGTGCATTTTATAAAGGTAAGCCGGCAAATCAGAAATCAGACCGCATGTCTTTGTACCGTATTTCTTGCCCAACTTCTGTGTTGGCGCGGAATAAGGCGGATACACGCTGTAATTCAAAATCACCTTATCCTTGACATCCTTGTTTTCTTTCAACCATTTTTTCAATGCTCTGCGTGTACCGATTGCAGCACACATCTGCTTTAAAAACATCAGATTAATGCAGGGAATCCAGGTAACTTCTTTACCGAAATTAAGCTTTTCTTTACGTTTACCCCAGGCAAACAAGTTGCCACCCGGATATACACTTACGGTAGGCAAAGACACAACCGTAACATCGGCACCTGCTTCTTCCAAGCCTTTAACAAGCATATTTTCAAAATTAACCGGTGCGTTGGAAGGTTTTACCTTGCTTTTGACCGCAATATCATCTAATGTCTTGTCGTTAATTAACGAACCCAAGAAAAATATTTTCATACGTTCTCCTCTTCAAAAAACTGACCGAATTTTTCGTCATATTCAGGCGGATTAAAGGGCACAAGCCCACCACCCGAGTGGAATGTCAATTCACTAAACAGAATTTTACCGTTATTTTCATACAAATCCACACGAACAAAACGAAACGGCTTTGCAAGCTTTTCTGCAATTTCCACAAGCTCCGCTTTCTTTTCGGTAAGCGGATATTCAATATTCGGATACCCGAATTTTACGGGGATTTTTTCAAACTTTTCACTTAAAACATTGGTATACCGTTTGCCGTCTTTATTCACATTCTGACAAATCAGCTTCACTTTTCCGTTAAAGCAATACAGCTTGTATTCCGCCAAGCAATCGGAAAAATCAATGTATTTGTCGCACAAAATGCGCGGCTTGATGTTTTTATAATTCTTTTCTCTGTCTTTGTAATAGAAATTGGTTTTCAGCCACTTATCAAACTTTTGCTTGGCATCCGCCTTATCAAGCTTTTCCTTATCGGTAACGATAATGTTAAAGCCCGAGGCATGGGTTGCCTTTAATGCAAAGCTTTTAGGCAATTTATCAAAATCAATTTCATCAAAAGAATTGTAAACGCCCAAAACTTCATTCAAAACCTCTTCGCCGACACATTCTTTCACATAGTTATGTACTTCGTACTTGTCGGTATATTTATCATATCCGTACTTTTCATCCTTTAATTTTTCCGCAATGATATGCTGATTAAAGGTTTTTGGATTTTTAATGTCCATCCGCTTACCGAACACAATAAAGTACAAAAGCTTTGAATAACTTTCATCGCTCATCAGCTTGGGAAACCGCTGACTGAACTTTATGGTAAGCACTTTAAGTACCATTTTAATTTTCCACAGCATATGTATTAAACCTCGTTAAAGCAATCCACATATTGCTTGATAATCTCATCAATTTTGAGCTTGGAATCAATAAATGCCTTTGCATTGTTGCAAATTTCGTCATATTCTGCTTGTTCCATATCGCAAAAGGCTTCAATCGCCTGCTCAAATTTTTCAGGGGCAGAAAGAGGCAACGCACAACCGCCGTTTGCCTGATTGATTCCGTTCCAGGGTGTGGTATCGCTGATGATAATGGGACGCTTGTGAATCATACCCTCCACAATGGAGTGTCCGTAATTTTCACCGATGGTAGGCATGTAGTAGGCATGGTACTTTGATACCGTTTTGCCCACATCCTCATGGTCTACCGAACCGCAATAGTTCAGCTTCACATTTTCGGGCAGCTGAACTGCAAAGCACTTGTCATAGTATTCTCTGTTTTCGATGGGCCCGTAAATATCATAGGTTACATTGCCCTTGATATTTTTAAGACGTTCCACACCGTAAAGCAAATTTTTGGTATCCTGAATACGCGCAATATAACAAAGTTTTAAATCGCCTTTTTCCTTTGTAATGGGCTTAATCTGGCTGTTATCCGCATAAGAAAAATTGTTGATATTGTAAATATCTTTGGCAGAAATGCCCATATATTTTACCATATCGTTAAGCTCTTCGTTGCCTGTTGCCTGATATTTTACACCTTTTAAGTACCCAAGCCATTTCAAAGCTTTGGTGTACACCGACTTTTTCAGATAGCCCTGCTTAAAGCGGTTTTCGCAGATTTCACCCCGAGGCGCAATCACAACACCCACATTTTTATGCTTTTTCTTGTATTTCAAAACGGGAATCACATGATTGTGGCTGAAAAAGCTGTTCTGGTAAATCACATCAGGCTGAACTTCCTCAATAATGGGATAAATATCTTTTCCGGAGGTTTTGCCGTATGGGCAATAAAATACCTTCCCGAAATCAAAAGTATTCCATCCGTTTTCAATGCCCGGAAGCGGTTTGGAATCCCCTACCTCAAAATTCTGAGAAATGATATAAACTTCAAAATCATTTTTGATTGCCTGCACCACATTCATAATGCTCACCGGAGGTCCGCCACCGTTCTTCTGGGGCGGAAACAGCGATGCCATAATCAGTAATTTTCTCATTTTACTTTCCCTCTTTTACATCTTTAAACAGTTGTTTAAACTGCTCTGCTACTCTTTCTTTTGAATATATTTCTTCTGTCGCTTTTCTTGCATTTTTGCCCATCTCAAGGCGTTTTTCCTTGTTTTCATACAAATCCAGCACACAGGATGCAATGTCCTTTGCGGTTAAGCTTTCGGGACAAACCCCTGCATTGTTGTTTATCACGGTATTGTAAAGGTCATTGTCTTTGTTACAAACCGCAAGTATCGGCATACCGCAAGCCATCATGTTGAACGTTTTGCTGGGCATAAAAAGTTCCGACATTTTATCTTCCTGGGAAACCAAGCCCACATCCCCCGACGCCATAGACATCTGAAAAACATCTTCAGGCTGGTGCGGTAACAGTTTTACATTTTCAGCACCATTATCTATTGCCGCCTGCACAAAATCGCAACCGGGACCTTTGCCGATAAACAAAAACAGAATATCTTTTTTATCTTCCAACGCATTAGCCGATTCCAAAAGAAGCGGAATGTTGTGTCCTAAGCCCAGCTTCCCCGAATACAGCACAACGAATTTTCCCTCTAATCCCTGCTCTTTGATGAAGCGGTTTTCTTCTTTTGGGATAGGCTTCATAAAATCAGGGTCGCAAGGATACGGAATCACTGCAATATCCTGCTTTTTCTTTAGTGGCTTGTTGATGCTTTTGGCCATTACTTCACCTAATGTCACAATTTTATCAATTTTCGGGAAAGTGCGATTGTTTAAAAAATGCCACCCTTTACAAATCAAATGCACAACGGGATTGCCTGTGCTTTTTTCCACCACATGCGGATAAATATCCCAGTTCATAAAAACAAATTTAGATTTGGTCTTTTTCTTACACCACACACCAAGCAAACTGTTAATGGGCGGATTGGAAGTAGCATACACCAAATCAAATTGCATATTTTTATTCTGCTTCATAAATTTACGCACATCTTTGCGGTACTTTATCCAGCAAATAAAACGACTTTTTAACGAGCGAGGGTCATGGGGTGCTGTTTTATGAATTGTAATATTCGGCTGTTCTTTCGGTTCGCTGCCGGTTAAAAGATGCACTTCGTCGCCCTCAAAAATTTTAGATAGTTGTTCTACCTCATCAGAACCTAGGTTCTGATTCAACACAAGAACTCTCATAATTTATCCCACTTTTCTTTTTTATACTTTATCCTCGTTAATTGCCGTCTGATATTTTCCGTTTTTTCCGAGTGCTATATCTTCAACTTGTTCCAGAACAAATTCACCTGCACCAAAGCAATCTCTTAAACGATCTAAAAGCTGTTCCCGGTCTGATTCCTCAATTCTGCCAACATATTTTAAAATATAAACATAATTTTTCTTTTGTACCATCTGATACTTTACGATGCCGGTAAACGGTTCTGTAACCGCCGCCATCATCACATTGCTTACAGCTCTGCCATCTGTTGCAGTTAACTGTCCTGCAACACGCCCGTGCAGTTGTTCCAATGTTGTAATGGCTCCGCGTTCCTCCAAAGAAACACCCAAGTCGCCCGTGTCGTACCGAATCAACGGCATTGCGCGATTATATAAATCCGTAAGAACAATTCGTCCGATTTCGCCCGACTCTACAGGTTCATCCGAATCAAGCTTCAGAATTTCAAAATAAATACTTGCCGTATTCAAATATAGCTTCTCTTCATACGCCTTTGTAATGCCAAACAAACCGTTCTCTTCGTTGTCATAGCGATTAAAAACAGGACATTCAAAGGCCTGCTCCAGATTCCTTTTAAGCTGTATGGACAGCATATCCGAATCACATACAATCAATTTAACTTTAAATGCTTTACAATCTATCTTTTCACGTTGTATAAACAGCAGAAACTCTTTCATCGCAGACGCATAGCCAAACAAAACGCATTTTTTGTGTTTTTTCAGATACAACGCAAGCTCTTTTTTCTTTGCATCATCAAAAGTGGCGATGTTTACATTATAAACATTCTGCATAAAAGACTTTAGTTTAGACTGCTTATAATTGCTCACCCAGTTCCGGATAAATATGTATTTTGTGCCTAGTTTCCAGCCTATCCGGTTATGACAATATACTAAATCACAAACTGTTCGGTTTCGTTTTTCAGCGTTCTGCACCACTTTAAAGGGTGTGCCGGTTGAACCACTGGTATACACCGTGTGTAAGTTTTGTCCTTCAAATTCATCCGAAAGAAACTCTGTTTCTGCTTTTTCACGGAATTTTAATTTTGTCATAACAGGAAATTCGGACAACTCCGGTGATTTTATATTCTTATAATAGGGAACATGTGCTATTGTATACTGTAATATTGCTTTTAGTCTGTCCTGTCTTACTAACCCCTGATGTATTGCAATATCTTTATAGCATTTTCGCTTTTTCCCTTTTCCTAATACAAAATCAGACACCCAGAAACCTGCGTTTCTGAACCATGCACCGAACATATTATAACCTCCGAATCATCACTTCGTTATATTTCATCATATAGATGCCTTCATCATAGGCACCGATATTTTTCTTGTTTTGGATGCCGTGGATGTTGTTCTGAATGAGCGTCATGTGGTCGCATCCGCTTTCATAAGCGTGGGGATAACCGCCGCCGAAACGGGGATTGACCTCTGAAATGTAATACGCACCGTCCACATCAAAAACGTCAATATCAATCTGTCCGCTGTAGCCTGCTTTTTTCACGAAATCCTCAATGAGTGCAAACAGCTTTTCATCCTTGAAGGATACCGCCTTATCGGTCTCCCCTGCACGCATGAGTAACTTTTTCTTGGTGAAAATGGACACAATCTCGCCCGACAGCATATCAATATACACATCCGCGCCGATTTCCTGTCCGTCCATAAATTCCTGAATCATCAGTCCCTCGTGATGTGCAAAGAGATTCTCTACCGTCTCCTTGTCATACACCTTGGAAATGGTTATACTGGCAGAACCGCAAATGGGCTTTACAAACACGGGATACTTTGCTTTTCCCGCTTCCACTTCCTTAAAGAACTCTTCTTTGTCAATATAGCTTTTGGCACAGTTATAGCCGTTATCCCGAAGCCATACATACATATCCCATTTGTTTAAAGACATTTCGCAAAGCTCGTAAGAAGAACCTACCACCGTAACACCCAATTCTTTAAACTTGTCCTTATGCTGAGCAAGCAAAGAAAGCTCGGGGTCAATAAGGGTTAAAACCGCGTCAATCTCTTCTTTTTTGCAGATATCAAAAATAATGTCTATGTAGCCATCTTCTGTCATACGGGGCACCTGATAGAACTTGTCCGCCTCATGCACCGCAGGCGCTAAATTGGTCATATCGGTCGCAACAACTTTGCCGTTGTTGCCTACCGTCCGTTTAAAATACTGCACCACTTTATCCCGGGTGCCTGCACTTAAAATCAAAATATTCATACCTTACACCTTTTCCTTTTCCAGCTCAGCTTTTCGGATTTGTGCAAAATTGCCTTCGGTGGCATTGGTGTTTTCCGAAATGTCACTGCGCTTTAACACCTTCATTGCGGTCATAAAGATAATTTTGATGTCCATCCACATGCTGATGTTTTGCACATATTCCACGTCCAGCTTAAAACGATCCTCCCAGTTCACGCTGTTTCTGCCGTTCACCTGCGCCCATCCGGTAAGACCGGGACGCACATCGTGCCGATGGCGTTCGGTTTCGTTGTACCAGGGCAGGTATTCCACCAACAAAGGTCTCGGACCTACAATGGAGATATCGCCTTTTAAGATGTTAATTAAAGAGGGCAACTCATCGCATGAAGTCGAACGTAAAAATTTGCCATACTTATTCAGGCGCACCTCGTCGGGCAGGAGATTGCCGTCTTTATCTTTGGCATTGGACATGGTGCGGAATTTTAAAAGCTTAAAAATCTTTTCCTCACCGGTCTTTTTATCAATTTTACCGGGTCGCATTTGGGTAAAGAACGGATTTCCGCGCATAGCAATGGCACCGACAATCGTAAAAATCAACAGAAACGGCGACAAACACACCAGTGCGATAAAAGAAAGCAAAATATCCAAAAATCGTTTAAAAAACTTTGCGTACAAACTGAACACTCCTCTTATTCAAAACAGCTTCTGATGATTTCAATCACAACATCCTGCTCCTGCTCTGTCATACGGATATCGCTGGGCAAGCACAGACCACGATGGAAAATATCCTCGCCCACTTCAGAATAGTCGCCCGATGCAATGTAGGCATTGGTACGGCATCTGCCGTCGCCCGTCGCGGTTACATAGGGATTCATGCGGAAGATGGGTTGCATATGCATGGGCTTCCAGATGGGTCTGCCCTCTGCATTGTATTTGGCAAGTGCCTCTAAAATTTCTGTGGGACAGCTTTTTCCGCTTTCGGGAATGAAAAGTGCCTCGCTGTCACTTCTGACCTGCTTGCACATAGCATCTTCGTCAATCAAAAGGCAGGACAGCCAGAAGTTCGGTTCGCATTCTTCGGGATTATAGGGATTCATCGAAACGGGCAAATCCTTTAATCCCTCTTTGTAGCGCATATAAATTGCCTTTTTCTTGGCAATATGTTCTTCCAAGTACGGAAGCTGACCGCGTACAACCCCCGCAATCACGTTGGACATGCGGTAATTGTAGCCGATTTCCTCATGCTGATACCAGGGTGCATTCTCACGGCTCTGGGTAGACCATTTGCGCGCACGGTTTGCCGCTTCCAAATCGTCGGTTAAGAGCATACCGCCCGAAGAGCCGGTTATAATTTTGTTGCCGTTAAAGCTGATGGCATTATATGTACCGAATGTACCTGTCTGCACACCCTTATAAGAAGCACCAAAGGATTCTGCCGCGTCCTCAATTAAAATTGCACCGTGCTTTTCACAGACTGCCTTGATTTCATCCATTTTGGCAGGTGTGCCATATAGGTTTACGCTCACAACCACCTTTACATCCGGATACATCTCAAAGGCTTTTTCCAACGCCACCGGGTCCATGTTCCAGGTATCCCGTTCCGAATCAATAAATATCGGGATGCCCCCCTCATACACAACCGGGTTTACGGTTGCACTGAAAGTCATGTCCGAGCAGAACACATAATCGCCTTTTTTAATGCCTGCAAGCTTCATGCAAAGGTGCAGTGCCGCAGTTCCGGCAGACAAAGCCACTGCATACTTGCAACCGATTTTTTCTGCCGCAAGGCGTTCCACCTCATTGATATTCTTGCCAACCGTAGACATCCAGTTGGTTTCGTACGCCTCTGTCACATATTGAATCTCTTCGCCGTGCATGCATGGCGAAGCAAGCCAGATTCGATTTTCGAACGGCTTGAACGCTTTTGTATGTGCCATACTTTACCCCCCATATGGTCAATTTTTAAATTTCGCACTTATATATGTAAAAACACATGATTATTCTTTATAATTATATCACGAAGCAGTATCTTTGTCAACGTATTTTCTATCCCTCTTTTCGGTCAAAAAGCCTCTTTTTTTGACATCTGAAGCGTTCCGCCCATTCATACAATGTAGGGCAGGGGCTTGCTCCTGCCGAAAAAGGCGAAATGATACGCAGGTACTTCCCTACAAGACGTTAATTTGACATCTGAAGCGTTCTGCCCATTCATACAATGTAGGGCAGGGGCTTGCTCCTGCCGAAAAAGGCGGAACGAGCAAGCCCGTTCCCTACAAGATTGTAATAAAACAACTTTGTGCTTGCAAATTTTGTTAAATTGCAGCAAAATTCAATTGCAGAGAAGCAGCTGTGCGAAATGATACGTAGGTGCTTCCCTGCAAGACGTTAATTTGACATCTGAAGCGTTCTGCCCATTCATACAATGTAGGGCAGGGGCTTGCTCCTGCCGAAAAAGGCGGAACGAGCAAGCCCGTTCTCTACAAGATTGTAGTAAAACAACTTTGTGCTTGCAAATTTTGTTAAACTATGGTATACTGTACTTGCGACACAAGTTCATAAAAAAAGTTATCTTAGGTGTGTATTTTTATTTCGGTAAAAATGCATGCTCTGTTTCACATACCTTTGATAGCTTATGAAACAAACCTTGTGTCGCAACTTGGAAGCATGCGTTTTTCATGCGTAGCTTTCAAGCTGCGCATTTTTTATTGCGCGCAAGGCTCCCTATCGGTTGCGACACCCATAAACAAAAAGCACCCATTTCAGGGTGCTTTTTGTTTATGGATTAAACTTTTTAACTATCTCGTCATAACGGGCAATATGGGTGCAAAGGTCGAGCCTTCATACATCACATTATCCCATACCATAACCTTCTGGTTCGCATTTACGGTAATCACCTTCGGGTTGTTGATGCTTACAATCACGTTTTCGGACTGTACATCGGTCATCACACCGTTGCTATAGGTTACGGTAAGCACTTTTACATACTTCGCACCGTTGCAGGAGATGGTATAGGTATTGCCATCCTTTGCCACTTTCACGCTGTTGTCGGTGGCAGAATTGGTAAGGTACAGATTTTCCCATTCATAAGGATGTGCCTGGTTGTCAATGCTGAGCATATTCTGCCCAACACCTAAATATTTGCCATCCTTGTCATACACCGCCCAGCTATCCAGGTTATTATTGTTCACCTTGGTAAATGGGTCTGCAATGGAAAAATCTACACGGGTTTTGGTGGCATTGTTCCGGCTCTGTACAATCTTAACATTGTCAAACAGCAGATATCCGCTCTCTGTAATGTCATCGGTCACATCTATGTCATTTACCTTTAAGTAGCCGTTTAAATAGCAATCCTTAAGGGCATCGTCTGCCATGAAATTGAAGCCTGCAAAGGCTTTCTGGGTCGCTTCTGTGTTATAAATACAGAATTTAGCATTGCCTTGGGTCAACGGTGCGGACACACCGCCCATGGTCTGAATCACTGTTTCCATGGAAATGGGTGCAAAATTGGTCTTGTTTACTGCATCTTCAAGCTCTACGCTCTTAGGCGCAATGGTATATTCCTTACCCAAAGACTTTGTTTCGTTCTTAAACTGGGTTTCTACGGTAAACACAATTTTCTTATCGCTGTCCTCCACAGGAATCCAGAATTCATACGGGAATACATCATCTACCACGGTATTCACATTGCTGTCACCCTCATAATGCCATTTTAAGGTGGATTTTATAATACCGTCCTCGCCGTCACCGCCACCGATGTCCGCTTTACCCTTTTCGTTCACAAAATCATAAAGCTCGGTAGACCGTCCGCCCACAAAGATGTATCCCAGGTAGCCGGTGGTGTCCATGGCTAAGGCATACGCCTTAACATCGTAGCCTGTGCTCGGGCTGTAGCCTTTAGAGCTGTAAGAACCGTCACTGCCGCTATAGCTTGCCTTATAGGTGTTACCCTGATACATCATGCCGATGGCAGACTGGTCGAGAGATACATCACCCTTTTCATCAAAATCAATGGTGCTGTACGCAGGCACGGTAATGTTTGCACCGTCCACCGCCAGAGTCAAAATGCCTTTTGCAGGTACGGTCACCTTAATTTCATTGTTATACGCACGGGTGGTCGAAATGGCACCTGATGCATCGTATAGGGTTACAACCCCTGCCTCCTGCACCCCAAGGTCGGGATTTAAGGTAACGGTAATGCTTTCGTCATTGTCCCCTGCGTTGGTCAATACAAACGCCGCTCTGCCGTTTTTACGGCCTGCAATCCAGTCGATCTGCTTGGAGGATACTTCAATGGTGCCCTCTTTGAGCCACGGCCACATATCGGTTTCATTGTAAATGACACCGGGCGCATGACCATACATACGGTTGTTAAACCACGCATAGCCCTGAATTCGGGTGTTGGGGAAATCGACCTTACCGCCCGATTTTACCCAGGCATTGGAGAACAGGTAATCCTGCACTGCCGAGAAAAATACGGGGATATGGTGGAAGTAAAGGCTCGTCATATCAAAGCCCTCTGTGGGATAATTTTCCTGCGAGGGAAGCCGTGTATAGCTGGTATAATAGTAGCCCGGATAGTTTGCAAAACGTCCTACAATGGAAGAACGTGCAAGGTCCATCATCAGCTGGTCATCCGAAAGGTAACCCAGTCTTAATACATCGCCTGCCCAGGTGGACATTAAGATGTTTCTGCCCTCTAAACAGGTAGAGAACTGCTCTACGCCAAGACCGGTTCTTGCGGTAACCCATGCAGGATAGGTGCCTGTCATGTCTTTGACCGTCATAGCATTTTCATCATAGCCACGAACAGTATATTCGTTATACTGCGCGCCGTTGGACCAGACCGTTTCACCGGTATTTTCCATAATGGCACCTCTGCGGTATCTGAAATCGTCATACGACCAGGCACTGCTTCTGCCATACTTATCAAGGGTAATAAACTGTGGCGTATTTTCCACACGCAAATCGGATTTGCTTTCAGGCATATCGGTAATACGCAAGGACGGTAAGAATCGTCTTGCACCCTCTACCGCACCCTCTAAATATTTGGTATCACCGGTCAGCTCATAGGCATCAAACTGTGCCTGGAACTGCGGTGTGTAGCTGATATTGATAAAGCTTTCTCTGTCCACCTCATTGTTTGCAGAGATAAATGCTCTCTTTTCGTTATACAAATCCGCATGCTGTATGGTAAGCGGAAAATCGGTGGAGCCGTTTGCCCGTTCATACCAGTAATAATCGGTGGAGTTTTGCAGATTCATGCCTGCATTTTCCACACCTGTCAGCATCACGCGCTTTTTAGAAATTTCGCGGAATACCGGCATAATACCCTGGGTCATGAGATATGCACCCTCAAAGGTCGCACTGCCCATGCCGATGGTGGTAAAGTCGATTTCCTTGTTCAGACCGCCCTCCGACTGGTTACGGATAGAAAACTTACGGTGAATATGGTGTCCGCTTCGGGTGAGCATACTGCCCATGGTGGGAAGCGTTCTGTTAAACAGCAAATCCTTGTCCTCGGTCAGCATATATGCCTGCAGGTAGGTTAAGCCGTTGGAATTGGTTGCCCAGTGGGAGTCCTCAATATTGTAGTGCCCAATCATTTCGTCACTCCAGCCGCTGTCCCAGTCGTCTTTCATCAGATTTAAGATGTTAAACGCCGCATCGGTCATGGACGAGAAGTAATTGTCACGGTAGTCATACACACCGCGTAAATCGGTTGCCACATGTCTGTACATGTCATACCAACCGCGGTTTTCGCCCAAGGTGGACACGGTAGACAGCGGACGGTAGGAAACGGTATAGGTTTCTCCCGCCTTGAAAGCAGAATCCATACTTGCCATTTTCGGTGCAAAGATTGCAGGCAGAATGCCTCCGTCTACACCTGTGGTGTTCATAACAAAATCCGCATTTTCTTCGGTATAATCCACCACAACCTCTTTATATGTACCGTCTGCATTTTTATCCTCTGTCCAGGTGCTGACCTTGGTGCGTACAGGTGTATCATGTACCCAGCGATTTGCCTCGTATTCCGAGCCTTCCACCGGCACGGTCAGGTCAATAGAGCTTTGGTCTATTGCAACGCCCAGCGAAATTTCCTGACCCTTATCGTTTATTTTATAGGTCATCTGGGTGTGGTCGGTGGTGGCATTGGTTTCGGTAATGGTCACACCGGGTGACGGATACCGACTTTCCTGCCAGCGGTACGGATTTAACACATACCCGACCTTGCTCTTCGGAATTTCGTTTACTTCATTAAACAGACCAAAGGAGTATTCACCGTCTTTTTTCACGGTATAGGTTACGGTAACCTTCGGCTCTTTGTCGTTTGCCGTAAGGGTCCAGTCCGCAACAAGTGATACATATGTACCGTCAGCAGTCATGCGAACGGTATTGGGGTCAATCTGCTCTAAGGTATTCGGCACAAGCCATTCAGGCGCACCTGCATAGAACACGTTAGAGGTGTTTTTTTGCAGATTTGTGCCATCTTCTTTAGGCATATTGATGTTAAACACACCGTAATACCCGCCGCTTTGATAGTTTATAACGCTGTTTGCATACATACCTAAGAAGCCCACGCCGTTTTCAAAGGGCACGGTGGTTACATCGCCCACCTTGATTTCTCTCTGCACCACTGTACGGTTGCCCGCAGAAGTACCCTTTTTAAAGGATACGGTGGTATAATCATTAGATAGTACAGCTGTGTCTGTTACATTACTCAAAGCTCCCTTTGCATTTTCGGGGAACGGAATATTTTCTTCAAAAGGAATCAGCGAGGGGAACCGCTCGCAGGAAGCCACCGCACCGTCCATGGTATCAAAAATCACAAAATCGGGGTCTGTGGTAAGAAGCAGACCGTCCACACGCGCAAAAGTGGCGAGAGGCTTTAATTCCAGCTGCAGCTTGCCGTCTGTGCCTACCGTGATGGTATCACTCGGATACCCCATTTTTTCCCAGTTGAAATAAGCTGTTACATCCTTATCGGATGAAACCGTATTTTCCAGCTCTGTGCCTTTAAGATGCGTACCGAAGTTTAAGCTTTCGGTCTTTCTGTATTCTGCACCGTTTGCCACAAGACAAAACGGTCTTGCGCCCGTTCTGTAAGCAAAGTCCACAGAATGTACATACACATAATATTCCCCGGCAGGCAGTTTATCGGTGATTAAAACCGCATTGCCGTTTTTGGTGCTTTCGGACTGGAATACACGACCGTTATACGCCCCGTCATACGAAACATCCTTCCATCCGCCCGTGCTGGTAAAATCGTCTAAGGTTACCACATACGCAGGAGAACCGCCCGGCACAAATTTAACATTTGTCAGACGGGATGTACCCGAACCGGTGGTGACATTAAAAATTTCGGTTTCGGTTGCCGAAAGATCGGCACAGCCAATCTTTGCCCAATATCCGCCGTTTCCTTCGTCCACATACACCGTAAACCGCTTTTCATTGCCCTCCGCATCGGTTAAAATGACCGTTGCGGTACAGGTAATGCCCGAAGTATACCCGGATGCGTAGCTTGGAATCCAGTAATAAATATCTGTCCAGCCCGAAAGGGTTGCCGGGGCTTCAAACTTTGCCACACCGCCACCGATGGGCGCTGTGGTTTTACCATCATACCGCTTCAAGCCCGACGACCCTGTCCATCCGGTAAACTCGAAGCAAGTCTCTGCGGTAGGCGTAATAATAATCTCGCCTTCTTCTGCCGATACCGCTACGGGTGCAATCTGTACCATCGACAGCACCATGACGCATACCAGCAGCAATGCCAATCCTCTTTTTTTCATCCTCGTTCTCCTTTTTTATCCGATATAATTTTATTGTATCAAACCGCAAAACAATTTTACATAGCATTTTGTTGGTTTTTAAAATACTATACCATTTTCATTATACACACCTTTTTATATTTTTTCAACACTTTTTTATTTTGAATAAAAATCCACCGGCATAGCCGGTGGTATTTCATTTTCGGGCATAGCCCTACCCGATACTGGCTGCGCACAAGTGCGCTTTTTATTGGCCTGCCAGCCATGCAACGATTACTTGCTACCCATAAATGGGTTATTTTAA
>JAFQQW010000059.1 GCA_017410375.1 Clostridia bacterium
GGAAGGCTTCACAACGATTTGGTTTGTATCATTCTACAATGTTGCTTAACAATTTACGTTTGTTATATACTTTAGTTTCCTGTCTGTTCATCGGTAAACCTCTATTGAACCACGCGACTATCGCGTGGTTTTCGTTGCACACAATAAATGCGAAAGCTTAACAAAGCTTTCGCATTTTTATTATATTTGATTTTTGTATGCCCCTTCCATCATCTGCGTCAGATGAATCGCTTCGGTCATGCCACAGCCTTCTGTCGGCTCGCCCGAAAGGAACAAATCTATGGGATACGGTTTGTCCTCGGGAATTTCTAAAGGCACAATTTTGTTTTCTGTTGCCTTGGTGCATTTTACCGCGCCCTCGTTGTTTACAAAGCGCGCATAGCCCTTGTCACCGCTTACAATCAGGGTCGTCGGGTCAACGCCCGATACAAACCCCGTTTCGCTCACTGCAATACTGCCGTCCTTATAAGACATCACCGTTACCGCATTATCCTCTACCCCGTCTTTGTTCTTGGGATTGGAATCCCAAAGGGTAAAGACAGAGCTGTATTTTTCGGGCAGTCCCAAAAACCAGTCGATTAAATACATCCCGTGGGCACCCAAATCAATCATGGCACCGCCGCCGCATTCTTTTTTATTAAAAAAGTGTTCGGGCAACCAGTTTCCGATGCTGCCGCTGTGACAGTTTCTGAACCGCACATAATTGATTTTGCCCAGCTCTCCGCTGTCAGCAAGGGCTTTTAACGCCATCATACCGCCACGGAATTTCTGGAAGAGCGAAATAACGAATTTTACGCCATTTTTGTCCACTGCCTCTTTGACACGCAGACATTCCTCTGTGGTAAGAGCCAGCACCTTTTCGGTAAAAATGTCTTTTTTGGCTTCGGCAATGCGTACCATGTAATCTGCATGGGTGTTTGATGCAGTACAGCAAATCACGCCGTCTGCCTCGGATGTAAGCAACTCTTCAAAGCTTTTAAACGCATAAAGCTCGGGAAACTTTTTCTGAAAGCTTTCTCTTAAAGCCTCGTTTTCCTCGTAAAAGCCAAGCATTTCCACGCCGTCGTTGGCAAGTGCTTTTTTGGTATAGTCCACGGCATGAACGTGCCATGCACCGCAAAGAGCAACCTTCATCATTCAAAAATCACCGGCTTTCCGGTCTTGGAAGAGGTGTAGATTGCTTCCAAAATCTGGGAAACCACATAAGCCTGCTCGGGCTTAACTACAGGATCGGTGTCCTCACGGATCGCTTTAATCCAGTTATACGCTTCCACATCCTGGGGAGCGGTGGATGCACCTTCATAAAAGTCAACGCCGCCTGCGCCTAAGTCTACATCGGTTACAACCTGCTTATTAAATTCAACCTTGTTGATTTTAAGCTCGTTGCCACGGATTGCCAAGCCTTCCTTGCTGCCGCAGAGGATACAGCTTGCCGCATCCAGGGGAGAATCCACATTTAATGCCCAGCTGGTTTCCAGCATAATGGTTGCGCCATTCTTCATGCGGATAAATGCACATGCAGAATCTTCCAGTTCGCTGGTGCTTACGCCGTTGTCGCCCCAGATGTTACCTGCTTCGGGATGCTCAAGCTTTTTATGGGTCTTACCGATAACCAGTTCAGGCTCGTAGTTGTTCATAAGCGCCAAAGTCAAGTCTAAAGAATGGGTTGCAATGTCGATGATCGGACCGCCACCCTGCTCTTCTTCGTTCAAAAATACGCCCCAGTTGGGTGTACCGCGACGACGGATTGCGATACAGTTTGCATGATAAATTTCGCCCAGCTTGCCTGCATCAATATACTGCTTTGCATAAAGGGTTGCCTGCTTTTGTCTGTGCTGATAGCCGATGGTAAGCTTTTTACCCGTTTCCTTTGCAGCATCTAACATTCTTTTTGCATCTGCCGCGGTCTTTGCCATGGGCTTTTCGCACATAACGTGCTTGCCTGCATGGAGCGCATCTACGGTCATGTCCGCATGCTCTCTGTTGGGGGTACAAACATGTACCACTTCAATGTCCTCGTTCTTTAAAAGTTCTTTGTAATCCAGATAGATTTTTGCATCGGGTGTGCCGAATTTTTCAGCCGCCTTTTCTGCTCTTTCCTGAATCAGATCGCAAAATGCAATCACTTCCACGCCCGGTACCTTTGTTAAGGCAGGCAAATGCTTACCCATACCGATACCGCCACAGCCGATAATACCGATTTTTACTGTTCTCATAATGAATTCCTCCACTCTTTTTATATTCTTTAAAATAAGTGTAGCATTTTTGAAAAAGTTATGCTATAATATTTTTTAGAAAAAATAGTAAATTTTTGCGTTTTGGAGGATTTTATGAAAAAGGAATATATGGTAGAGCAGGATAATGCACACCTTTCTGCCATGGGTGCGGAAATCTTTATGAGCACATCCCGTAAGAAAGGCATTTATGTTGCGCATGCGCATATGCACACCGCTTTGGAGTTTTTATACATTTTGCACGGAAGCTTCCGCATTGAAGCAGACGGTGAGTATTTTATTGCCAATCCAAAGGATTTTGTGTTTTTCCGCCCCAACACCATTCATCAGATTTTTTCACTGGACAGCGGTGTGACCGACTATCTGGTATTAAAAATCCGTCCGGACATGATTTTGGATTTTGCAGGACGGGACACGGGCGTTTTGTATGTAATGCAGCTTTGTCACCGGCACGACAAAACGGTCTGGACAAAGGAAGAAACGGAAAAGAATGGACTTCGTGAAATTTTAGAGCGGTTGCTGTCAGACTATACCACCCCTCTATACGCCACCGAGCTTTCCTTAAAGGCAAACAGCGTCCTGCTTTTAACCGCCCTTTTGCGCAATCAGCCCGAAAACATGCAACAAAAGGATGCCGTAACCCTCTCTGCTCTGCAACAGATTTATCAGGCAATCAACATTATAAACAGCCGTTATGATGAGAATTTAACCGCCAAAGCCGTGGCACTGGAGGTGGACATGAGCTACACCTATTTTTCGAGGCGCTTTAAAACCATAACGGGCAAAAGCTTTACCCGTTATTTAAACGAGGTGCGCGTAAATCATGCCGAAAAAACGCTGTTACTGACCGACAAATCGGTCACTGAGGTTGCCTATGCCTCCGGCTTTAACGATGCTTCATACTTTATTTCCCAGTACAAAAAGCTTCGGGGCAAGACACCTTACAAACTAAAAACTGAGAACTAAAAACACGCCTTTGGGCGTGTTTTCCTTTTGACAAATATCCTGTCTGTTTTATTTCATAATCATATCCTTCACAGGTGCAGGTACAAATTTGGAAACGTCTTTGCCAAAGCTGTAAAGCTCTTTAACCATAGAGGATGAAACCGCCACATTATCGGCACGGAAATAGACATATTCCAAGTTCGGATTAATCAGTTTGTTGACCTCTGCGATGTTTTCCTCGTAGTTGTAGTCCATGTTGTTCCGAAGTCCGCGAATCATGTAGCCAATGTTGTTTTGCAGGCTGTATTCCGCAATCAAGCCCTCGTAGGCAATCACTTCACAGTTAAAAATGCCCTCTGCCTTTAAGGTTTCTTCGATTGCAAGCTTTACCGCGTTTGCATCATAGCTTCTCTTTTTCTTGGCATTGACACCGATTAAAATATGTACCTTATCAAAAAGCTTTGCGCTTTTTCGGACAATATCCAGGTGTCCGTTGGTGAACGGGTCAAACGACCCGGGATACATGGCAACGTTGCTCATTTTTACGTCCTCCTTAGTTCAGATATTTATTATATTCGGGAAATATTTCCAAACTCCTCTTTAAAATGCCGTTTAAATGTGCAATCAGCACACCGTAATTGGTCATGGCTACGCCCTTTTCCTTGGCACGCGCCATACGGGACGCCATTTCGCGGTCGTTCAGCATGCATCCTCCGCAATGCACAATCAAATCAAACGCCTCGGCATTTTCGGTAAACTCACCACCCGAAGTAAATGAAAATTCAAAATCCTTTCCCGTTTTTTTGCGAATCAGGTTGGGCAGTTTCACCGTCCCGATGTCACCGCATTGTCTGTGGTGGGTACAGCCCTCGGAAATGAGAATTTTTGCGTTTTCTTTTAAATCAAAAATTCTGTCTGCGCCCTCAACCGCGTAGTCCAGCACCCCTTTGTACCGTGCCATCAACACCGAAAAAGAGGTTAGCGGAACGTCCGCTCCCACCGTGTTTGCACAAAAAGCAAACACCTGGGAATCACAAATGACAATTTCGGGCGGATTTTTAAGTTTTTCTAAGGTCTCCGAAAGCTCCGTTTCCTTGCAAACCACAGGAATGCAGCCGCCGTCTAACAGATCGCGGATGGTCTGCTGTTGCGGCAGAATCAGTCTGCCCTTGGGTGCGGATTCATCTATGGGACAAACCAACACCGCAACGCTTCCCCGTTCCAATTTATCCGAAATGATGCGTTTTTCTTTGGTTTCGGGTTTTAATGTGCCGATTTTTTCTTTTAATTCAAAAATACCCGTATTTTCCTTTGCGCTGACCGCCAGTTCGTTTTCCGAAAGCTGTAAACCGGGCTTCAATTCGCATTTGTTGTACACCGTAAGATATGGAATTTCCTTTTGCCGTAAAAGCTCCAAAAACGCCTCATCCTCGGCACTTTTACCAACTGTTGCATCCACAACCAGGATTGCAATATCTGTTTTGTAAAGCACATTTTTGGTCTTTTGCACGCGCAAATCCCCTAAATCACCCGAATCGTCAAAGCCGGGGGTATCAATCACCGTAACAGGACCTAAGGGAAGCAGCTCCATTTGCTTTTGCACCGGGTCGGTTGTGGTGCCCTTCACCTCTGAAACCACCGAAAGACTTTGTCCCGTGACACGGTTGATTAAGCTGGATTTGCCCGCATTCCGCTTTCCGAAAAAGCCGATATGCAGTCTCTCACCATTGGGTGTGTTCATGGCTTTATCCATTCCTTTCTTACAGTCTGAAATCTCTAAGCCCCTTGCCGATGTTTTCTAAGTTTTCCTTGACTAAATTGCGCACCTTTTCCTTGGGCACGTTTTCGATTTCTGCTTTAATAAGCGCTTCGCCGATTTTACGGGTATCCTCGGAAGCGTAGTCCAGTAAATACTCCTTCAAAGTCATCAGTGCATTGGGATGACAGCAGTTCTGAATCTGCCCGTTTTTGCAAAGGGTCATAAAACGGTCGCCCGTTCTGCCCTCTCTGTAGCAGGCGGTACAGAAAGACGGAATAAAGCCAAGCTCCATCAGCCATCTGACTACCTCATCTAAAGTACGGTTATCCGAAACGTCAAACTGAGCAGAATTTTCCTCTTCGGGTTCTTCTTCCGCATAACCGCCCACCGAGGTACGGGATGCACCCGAAATCTGGGACACACCAAGCTCTAACACCCGTTCTCTGCATTCCTTGCTCTCACGGGTGGAAATAATCATGCCCGTGTACGGTACCGCAATGCGGATACAAGCCACAATTTTAGCAAAAATATCATCGTTGATGCCGTTATCAAATACGGTGGGGTCAATATCGTCTGCGCGCTTGATTCGGGGTACCGAAATGGTGTGCGGACCCACGCCATGCACCGCCTCCAAATGCTCGGCGTGCATCAAAAGCCCTGCAAATTCGTATTTATAAAGCTCTAAGCCAAACAAAACGCCAAGACCCACGTCATCAATACCGCCCTCCATGGCTCTGTCCATGGCTTCGGTGTGGTAGGCATAATTGTGCTTCGGACCTGTGGGATGAAGCTGTTCATAGCTTTCCTTGTGATAGGTTTCCTGGAACAGAATGTAGGTCCCGATTTCCGCTTCCTTAAGCTTTCTGTAGTTTTCCACGGTGGTTGCGGCAATGTTTACGTTCACACGGCGGATTGCACCGTTTTTGTGCTTGATGCCGTAAATGGTTTTGACAGACTCGAGGATATATTCGATGGGGTTATTTACAGGGTCTTCCCCTGCTTCTAAAGCCAAGCGCTTGTGTCCCATATCCTGCAATGCGATAACCTCTTTTTCAATTTCCGCCTGACTTAACTTTTTACGGGCAATGTGCTTGTTCTGGTGATGATACGGACAGTACACACAGCCGTTTACGCAGTAGTTGGAAAGGTAAAGGGGTGCAAACATCACAATGCGGTTGCCGTAAAAATCCTTTTTAATCTGCTTGGCAAGTGCCTCGATTTTGTGATTGATTTCTGCATCCTCGCAAACCAGAAGCACGGAGGCTTCCCGATGGGTAAGTCCCTTTCTTTCTTCTGCTTTCTTCAAAATGCTTTCTAAAAGTTCTTTGTTGTTTTTGTTTTGTTCTGCATAGGCTAAGGTGTCTAAAATTTCCTCGTGGCTGATAAATTCTTCTGCCTTTAACGATTTGGGATTATACATATTTGGTTCCTCCTTTGTGGTCAGATTTTAGAATATGCGGCTTTGCAGGTTACCCCGTTTAGGTTTCCGAGCTTACCGCTTAAAGCGCTGATTTCCTGTTGCGGTGCGTCCAGAACTAAGCTGATGACGCTGATTTTCCGTTCTCTGCACGGAATGCCCATTCTGCCGATGATAAAAGGCGCGTAATCATGCAAAATTGCATTTAACGCCTCTACCGACTCGGGTGCTTCCACAATGATGCCTAAAGTAGCAATTCTGTTTTCCATTTTACGTTCTCCTTATGTATTTGTTGCGTAGCGCAATTTTCGCCATTTTAAGAAAACTTTTCTTTCGGGAATAACTTTTCTTGTCTGAAACAAAAAACACGCCGAGAAGGCGTGTTTTTGCTCTTAAAATACAATTTTACACTTCGCCTTCCATCTCAATTTTCATTTTGATGTCAGATTGGTATGTTAGATTGCCTTTACAGGCAGAGCTTTAAAACAAAACTCTTTCTGTGCAGGCAAAAAACGTTTTTTAGTGAATCGGAAAAATGTGTGCAGAATGGACGAAACAAACCCCGAAGGGGTATGCCTGCAATTATACAAAAGTATATTGCAGGTTTGTTTCGTTCATAGCTTATCGGCATTGTTTCAAAGAAACTCTGTTCAACCGAATAGAGTTTCCTCCGATGATTCTTAAACACCAAATCCATCGCAAACTGAATTTATCATTCCCGCCGATAAGCGGTCGGTGCATATTTTTACATTCACTGCGGAATTATAGTTTCTTCGGGATATTTACTTTCAGGACCACCGATGCCATATACAAAACGGTCACCCTTTTTGGTTTCATACAACACTTCTTCATAGCCTTTGGGATCACCGAATTCACCAAAAGCGATTCTGCTGATTTCAATGGCAGTTTCTGTGTTATAAGTCTTTTTCTTGATAATCTTCTTCATGAGAACGTTTCTCTCCTTCCTGTATTTCGATTTTTAGTATATCACAAATTTGTTTTTTTGTCAAATCCATTTCCCGACAGAAAAGCCAATCAGATGTATTGTGTTTCGCCGGGCTGAATCACATATTCCTTTTCTGCAGTGGCAAACCAGATGGTATGCAGGGTCGGGTTATACACAATTGTCTCGTCCGCGCTGAAAACCAGCGACTGATACGCCGTTACATACTCGTAAATTTCGCCGTTTGTGGCATACCATACATCATCCCTGCCCGCAAACTTTTCGCAGATACGATCCAAAAGCGCCCAGTTCTGATCGTTTGTAAATTCATAGCTGTGTCCCCATATGTAAAACAATCTCGGGGTTTCGTACTTAAAGCGGCCACCCTCCACAGGTGCCAAAAATGCGTCCGCCCATTCTAAAAGGTTCGGATTTTTGTGATGACAGGTGGGCACCCAGGCATGCCAGTCAAAAGGCAGCTTAAAGCCGTCGTTATCTCCGTGCAAGGTTCTTGCATAGGTGATGCCAAGCTCACGCAGATACTGCTTAACCTGCGGATAGGTAACGCCGTTTTCAAACTTTATGATGCCCGAATCGGCATATGCCATACCGCGCACAATACGATTATAGGTTTTTTCTAAATTCAATCTGCAATCCAAGACATCCCGTATACCTCGGGTAACAGGCGTAAGACCTGCTGCCATATGCTCTGCACCGTGCACCGCAATTTCGTGACCGTTGTCCAAAATATGTTTTTTTGCATCCTCCACGGAAATTTTCGCCCTTGCCGTAAAGTTAAAAGTTCCCTTTAAGCCATACTTGGTTAAGGTATCAGACAGTCGGATATCATCAAGGCAGCCGTCGTCATAGCTAAACGTCAGCGCTCTCAATTTACCGCCCGGAAATCTTAAGAATCTGTAATGCATACTTTCTTTTCTCCTTTTTCAGTATGAAAAGGCGCATCAAATGCGCCTTTTGCTTATTCTAAATAATCCTTCAGTTTTTTACTTCTGGAGGGGTGACGGAGCTTTCTTAAAGCCTTTGCTTCAATCTGGCGGATACGCTCACGGGTAACGCCGAATTCCACACCCACCTCTTCTAAGGTTCTGGCTCTGCCGTCCTCTAAGCCAAAGCGCAGACGAAGCACTTTTGCTTCTCTGTCAGTGAGTGTGCCGAGCACGTTATCAAGCTGTTCCTTAAGCATGGTAAAGGATGCCGCTTCTGCCGGTGCAGGTGCATCATCGTCAGGGATAAAGTCACCTAAGTGGCTATCCTCTTCTTCACCAATCGGGGTTTCCAACGACACAGGTTCCTGTGCAATCTTCATGATTTCGCGCACCTTATCCAGAGACATATTCATTTCCTTTGCCACTTCCTCAGGCTGAGGCTCTCTGCCGTTTTCCTGAATGAGCTGGCGCTGGATACGCATCAGTTTATTTATGGTTTCCACCATGTGTACCGGGATACGGATGGTTCTTGCCTGGTCTGCAATGGCACGGGTGATTGCCTGACGAATCCACCATGTGGCATAGGTCGAGAATTTATAGCCCTTGGTGTAGTCAAACTTTTCTACCGCCTTGATAAGACCCAAATTACCTTCCTGAATCAAATCCAAAAACTGCATACCGCGACCCACATAGCGCTTTGCGATGGATACAACAAGTCTCAGGTTTGCCTCTGCCAGACGTTTTTTGGATTCCTCGTCACCGGTCATCATTTTCTTGGCAAATTCAATTTCTTCGTCCAGAGAAAGGAGCGGCACCTTACCGATTTCCTTTAAGTACATTCTGACGTGGTCTTCCACGCTCACGCCCTCGGGTACGGAAAGGTCCTCCATTTCCTCAGCGGAAATTTCTTCTGCCTCTATAGCAGCCAGATGTGCCTCGTTCGGCTCATCGATATCGTCCTCGTCCTCTGTATCGCCCTGCTTGTCCTCTGTTTTTGCTTCCTTTTCAGGCACTCCCTTGTCCCCGACAATCTCGATGCCTAAATTTTCAAGGGCTTCGTAAATCGCCTCAATCTGGTCGGTTTCCAAATCGATTGCTTCCAAAGCATCCATAATCTCCTGATAAGAAAGAGAGCCATCCTTCTTACCCTTGTCCATCAGCTTTTTCACAATCGTTCTTCTTGTTTCCTCTTTCGGCATATTAATCCTCCTTATGTAAAGCGTTCATGACGCCTTCTACATCACCTGCTGCTGCAAGCTGTTTTAACATCTCCTGTCTGCGGAGCTGCGAAAGCTTACCGATGATTTGTTTTACGGCTTGCGTTGGTGCTTCCTCTGCACCAAGTCCCTGTACCGCACCTGCTACCTTACCGCTGTATTCCAGCGGGAATTCTGCTATAAAATCCGCCGCCTCGGGAATGGGTGTACCCGATTCCAAAAGGGCTGTCATCTGCTCGAAGCAGTAGCGGAACGCCTCTACCTCAAACAGCTCTGCCCCGCCGTTTTCCAATACTTCGGAAAAGGCGTCTTTGTAGCGGAGTGCCAGCGCAATCAGTCTGCCCTCTGCCGCCTCGTGTACCGCAGAGGTATTTAAGGCATGCTGACGGGTGATGCGCTGAATCTGGGTTGCTTCATCCCGTTGGTCGCTTTGTCGCTGACGCAGAACCGCCTTTTTGACCTGTGCAGAAAGCGCTTCCTCCGAAACCGACATGGAAAGCGCCACCTCACGGGTGTAGATTTCCTGCTCCACCGGTTCTTTCAGCCGGGCAATCTCCTCTGCCGCAGCCTTTAAAAATTCCGCTTTCTGTTCGGGAATGTGTACATCATAGTTTGCCTTTAAGGCGTTTATTTTATACAAAACCGGCGGTTTGGCGTCCTCAATACAGCTCAAGAACTTGTCCACGCCGAATTTTTTACAGTATTCATCCGGGTCCTTTGCCCCATCTAAGGTAATGACCTTTGCTTTCACATCTGCTTCACGCAGAAGTCCGACCGCCTTGTGCGCCGCTTTTACCCCTGCACTGTCACCGTCATAACAAAGCACTACTTCGTTGGCATAGCGCTTTAAAAGCCGTGCATGACGGGCGGTTAATGCCGTACCCAGCGATGCCACCGCGCGTTCGATGCCGTACTGATAAAGAGTCACCACGTCCATATAGCCTTCCACCACTAACACCTGACCGCTTTTGTCATTTTTGGCAAAGTTTAAGGCATAGAGATTGGCACTCTTATCAAAAATCGGGGTGTCTGCGGTGTTTAAATATTTGGGTTTGGAATCATCCAGAACACGTCCGCCAAAACCGATGACATTGCCCACCACATCTAAAATCGGGAACATCACACGGTTACGGAAACGGTCGTAGGTTGACCCTTTTTCGGTGCGGGAAATCAGACCCACTTGCACCAGCAGGCTTTCAGAAAAGCCTTTGGATAAGAGATGCTTTTTGAGCGCGTCCCAGGAATCGGGCGCGTAGCCGATGCCGAATTTTTTAATCATCTCGGCACTTAAATTTCTGTTTTTAAAATATTTTCTGGCTTCCTCGCCTCTCGGCTCGGTCAGGCAGGCATAGAAAAACCGTGCCGCCTCGCGGTTTGCCGTGTACATCTGCTTACGTTTTTGTTCATCCTTGTCCGAGCGGTAAGAATCCTCGGGCACCTGTACACCGCATTCGCTGCCAAGCTTTTTGACCGCGTCCACAAAGCTTAAATTCTCCACCTGCATTAAAAAGTGGATTGGACCACCGCCCTTTTGACAGCCGAAGCAATAGTACATCCGTTTCTGGGGCGTTACCCGAAAGGACGGGGTTTTCTCGGAATGAAAAGGGCAAAGCCCCACAAAATCATTGCCCGAGCGCTTCAGGTTTACATAACGGGAAACCAGGTCGGCAATGTCAGTCCGCTCGTTAATTTCCTGTATAACACTCGACGGTATTGCCATTCGTTTCCCTCCTTTACAAAAAGCCACTTAAATGTTATTCGACAACGCTTTCCATTTTCCTTTTTTGTACGACCGCGTACGAAGTTTTTTCCGACTTTACATTCTCTGCGCGCAAAAGCCGAAAGCTTTTCCCCACACAAAGCACTTTAATCTCTCGCGCGCACGCGCGCTTGTTTTGTTATTGTTATAATTGTTATATTTGTTTATATTGTTTATATATAATAAGAAGAAAAATTCTCAACGGACCCTCAGCGAATCCTCAACGGACTCTCAGAAATTTTCAATGCCTCTCAAAGGCGCATTACAAAAGGATTTCTCAAGGGGTGCAAATTGGACCCTCAACGGACCCTCAGCTTACGCTCAAAAGATCCTCAAATTTAAAAAACTCTTCAAAAAAATCATATGCGGGCGGCAAAAGGACTTGCCGCCCGTCTTAAATTCATGGTTTACGACACTTCAATCACACCGTATTTCCCGTCTTTACGGGCATATACAATGCAGGTCTGTTCGGTTTCCGCATCTTTATACACAAAGAACTGATGGTTCAAAAGCTTCATCTGCAAAACGGCTTCTTCCGCTTGCATGGGCTTTACATAAAACTGCTTTTTCTTCACCACATCAAATACCGTGTCCTCTTCGATTTCATATTCCAAAGGCTCGGGCACATAGGCAGTTTTGATTTTCTTTGCCAGCTTTGTTTTATATTTACGCATCTGACCGTCAACAATTCCCACCGCACGGTCAATGGCGCATCTTGCATCGGTATCGTCCGATTCAGCACGGATGATGACATCCCCCGAACGGATGGTTACTTCCAGGAAAATGCGGTTTTTCTGTGCGTAAAAGGTTGCGGTTACAGAAGCATCTGCACCGAACACTTTTTCAAACTTGCCCAGTTTTTCCTGCAAATAAGCTTTGGTTGCATCTTTTAAATTTACTTTTCTTTCAACAATCTGAACCTTCATACCGATCTTCCTTTCGTTACAGTATCACTGTTTTGTGTCGGGTGACATGACAGCTCATGTTTACCGCCACCGGAAGCCCTGCAATATGTGTGGGATAGGTTAGTATGTTGACACCAAGTGCCGTGGTTTTTCCGCCAAGCCCCGCAGGGCCGATGGAAAGGGCATTGATTTTTTCAAGCAGCTCCTGCTCCAGCTCTTTATAAAAGGGCTGTTCGTTTTCCGAATCCACAGGACGCATAATTGCCTGCTTGGCAAGCATCGCTGCTTTTTCCATGGTGCCGCCGATTCCGACGCCCACCACCACAGGCGGACAGGGGTTACTGCCTGCTTTTTTTACGGTGTCTACCACAAACCGAACCACACCGTCTCTGCCGTCAGAGGGCTTTAGCATACACAAGGCACTCATGTTTTCACTGCCGAAGCCTTTCGGCCCGATTGTGAGGGTGATTTTATCCCCCGGCACGATACGGGTATGAATCACGGCTGGGGTGTTATCCCCGGTATTTCCGCGTAAAATCGGGTCTTTTACCACCGATTTTCTTAAATACCCCTGCTCGTAGCCTTGGCGAACACCTTTTTCCACAGCCGTCTCAAAATAGTCACCGGTGATACACACCTGCTGACCGATTTCGGCAAACACCACCGCCATGCCCGTGTCCTGACAGACCGGCATGCAATCCGATTCAGCGATATTGAAATTCTCAATCAGCTGACCTAAGATTTCACGGCTTACGCCTTCCTCGTTTTCGTAGGCTGTGGTAATTGCCTGCTTGATATCCTCGGGTAAAAAGAGATTTGCCTCGATGCAGGCCTTTGCTACCGCCTCTGTGATTTGTTCCGATGTAATGGTTCTCATGCTTTCATGTTCCCCTTGCTTATATATATTCGACATAAATGTTAAAAATCCTTTTTAAGACTCCTGCAGGTGCCAAGCACCACGTCTTTGCCGTGTACCGCTTTTGCGGTAAACAAAATACTGTCTCCCGAAACGGCTGTTTCAGGCACATCCGCACAGAAAATCAGATTTTTATCGCAGTACACAAAGCTGTTATGCTTTGCATCGGGTGTTCTCCGGTCGCGCCCTAAGAAAATCCCCTCGTGAAGCGTTTCGTCATCCGTAAAGTGCGTTTTTTTCCAGTCCTCGGTGCGTTTTAAGGTCTTATACTCTTCAAAAAACATCCTCTGCCACATACAAATGGCTGTGCGCGAACGGATGATTTCTTTAAACTCCTCTTCGTTTTCTTTGTTCCGGTGCGGATACAGATAATGGTGTATTGACCACTGGGTAAGCACCGAAGCGAAGCTGTCAAAGGGGCATCCGAACGGAATACGAGCGTTAGCGCCTGCTTTTTTGGGCATCAGCACCCGATCGGTCAGATACGGCTCTAAACAGCTTAAAATTTCATTTTTTTCCTCAAATCGGTCTGCTTTTTTTAAAAAATCTTCAAAATATTTGAATAATGCCGAGCAGGCAGAATTATCATACGGAAATGCGCAATCCGTGTCCCCGAAAAGCTTGCAAAGGGCAATTTCTGCCGCCGTCTGCAGGGGATGCACCGCATGCACATCCTTCTGAAGATGCTTTACCAGCAACTGTTGTTCCTTTGTTTCTTTGTCGGTCGTGCACACAATACGGCTTCTGAAAAACGCCACATCTGTTAAAATACCCAAACGGTCTGCCACAAACGAAACGGTAATTGCACGGGCTTTTTCGCCTTTTATAAACCTTGTCCGATTCCGTATCGCCTCAGGCACAAGCTTTGGCATTTCCCCTTTATAGCAAAGGGCTTTTTCCAACGGCTCGAGAGGCAGAATATCGTCCGTCAAATCCGGCACATGCACAAAAACGCGAGTCTTGTCCCCTGCTTTTTCGGTATGAAACGCCAAATCCTCCCGAATCAAACAAACCGCATGATGGGTAAAATCCTTTCGGATATAATTGGTACGGCGCGGTGCTTTTTCGAGGGTTTCTTCCGCATCAGCGGGCAAATAATCCGAAAACCGCTTTTCAATCAGAAACCGCTCAGAACGGGACGCACACACCTGCTTTAAAGCACGGCAAACCCGTTCCTGAGGCGTATAGGGCATAGAATCCCGCCAGTTTTCCTTTAAAGCCCTGGCGGACACCGTTTTAAGCTGTTGACAAGGTGACGCCATTTCAAATGCCTTTTTACGGAGGGCTTCGCCGTTTACAACCTCTGCATACACAAAGCTACCTGCAGGAAGACTGCTTTCACCCTCTGCAAAATAAATTTTATCTCCCAGCTCCTTATCATCCGGCACCACAAAAAGGCCCTCCGCATCCTGCTCTACTCTTCCGCAGAACAAGTCGCTTAAGGGGGCGATAATTTCTTCAATTACACCGCGCAATTCAAAGGCACCCGACTCATCATAGCCGTTTAACGCCACCCGGACCCGATCATTATGCCGTGCGCCGAAGGTGTATTTGGGTTCCACCTCTATAAAGCCGAAAAAGTCATCCGGCTTTACAAAACAAGCACCTTTAATCTCCACCACTCTGCCGGTAAACCGTTTTCTGTAGTCCTTATCCACCCCGTACCGTCCCGAGGGCAGACGCATCAAAAAACGCTTGAAAACCAGATAATTTAAGGTGTATTCCATCCGTTCTCTGGTTTCGTTGTAATAGCACATAAACCAGGAAAGCGGTTTTGGCTCATAGCACGGATGCTGGGTATATGCCTGCACCTTTTTGTACAGTGAAAAACGCGGTTTATACACTCTGTCCGGATTTTTTCCCATACCAATCCTCTTAAAAAATACAAGGGTAAGGCTTTTGCCTTACCCTTTTGAATTATTTCAGCAATGCCAAAGCCACCGAAGTGATGATGAACAAGACTGCTACGATAGAAGTAATCTTGCTTAAAATGCCATCAATTGTTCTGCCTTTGTTCTGACCGAAGAAAGATTCAGCACCGCCCGCAATGCTACCGGACAAACCGGCAGATTTACCGGACTGGAGCAATACGACCAGAATCAGCACAACCGCAATAATAATATGCGCGATGGAAAGAATAGTTGTCAACATTTCATTCAATCCTTTCTTGTTTACAAATGTATAGTGTATTATACCACAAAAATCAGTTTTTGTCAAGTGTTTTTTTGATTTCCGCTAAGGTGTCGCCAATGGTTTTACCCATGCCAAAGTAGCCGATATCATTGGGATGACAGCCGTCTGCTAAGCTGTCCTGCTCCATGCCCGGGAGAAACATTTCAAATCCTTTTACAAAATAAAGATTTTTATCCCCTTCTGCAAGACCTTTTTGGAAGTTGTCCCAAAGGGCATTAAATCGAGCCTCATCATCGCCCTGCTTAAGGTTTGCAACGGGTCTTGAGCACATCACAATAGGCAAATCGGGCTGTGCCTTACGCACCGTTTTGTAAAAACGCATCTGGGTTTCCTTCAAGTGTTCGGGGTTGGGGGAATTGTGGTCATAATCCAGTACAAATATGCTCATTTCAAGTCCAGCCACATATTCTGCCATTTCTTTCTCGCCCTTGGCGTTGCCCGAAAAGCCAAGATTTAAAAAGTCCCAGTCAAAACGACGGGAAATAAATCCCTGATAAATGGTACCCGGTCGCCCTGCACCCATACCCATGGTAATGGATGAGCCATAATATACAACAGGTTTTAAAGGACAGGTGTATTCATCTGCCACCTCTAAAGCTGCACCCTCCGGCACACCGATATAAAGGTCTGCAACAGGGTTCGCGATGGGCATATACATGGTGATATCACGCATTTTGGCGTTGCTCTTTTTTAAGTTTGCAACCACCTCAAAACGACCGCCCTCAAACCCTAACGGTGCACTTGTTGCGCCAACATAAATGTATTCTCCGTTTTCACGGCTGAAAAAGTCAAACCCTGTTCTGGAAAACTGCGAGCTGTTGCAACCACCGTGCCAGTCAACCATAAAGCATTTTACGGCAATCTTTTCCGCATCAGTCTTAAAACGAAGTCTGCCGCCCGAGGGATAGCGATTCATCACATAAACCGCAGAACTTACCTTTTCCGCATCTTTCGAGGGCATACGCACCAAAGAATCTGCACCTTCTTCTTTGTGGGTACCGTACATAGTAAAGGGTGCCTTTGTTGCATCGTAAAACTGAAATCCCTCTACATTGGTTTCGGTTTTCATATTTTTGTCCAGCTTATCTACACCGACATTCATGTTTTCACCTCATTTAAGCAAGCTTTCGCCACTCATTTCTTCCGGTTTTTCAATGCCCATAATATCCAAAAGTGTGGGCGCGAGGTCAGCAAGTCTGCCGTCTTTGAGTTCTTTGTCGCCGCCTGCATAAATCAACGGAACCATATTTGTGGTGTGTGCAGTAAATGCACCGCCGTCTACATCTAACATCTTGTCTGCATTACCGTGGTCTGCAGTAATGAGTGCTACACCGCCCTGATTTAAAATAGCATCTACCACTTCGCCAAGGCAGGTATCGACTGTTTCAACAGCCTTTACAGCCGCCTCAAACACGCCTGTGTGACCAACCATGTCGCAGTTTGCAAAGTTTAATACAATTAAATCGTATTCGTCAGACTTAATGCGGTTCACAACTTCATCTTTAACTTCCACAGCACTCATTTCGGGCTGCAGGTCATAGGTTGCAACCTTAGGAGACGGAATCAAGGCTCTGTCCTCTCCTTCATAAACCGCTTCCACACCGCCGTTAAAGAAGAAGGTTACATGTGCATACTTTTCGGTTTCTGCAATACGGAGCTGTTTCAAGCCCTTGTTGCTTACGATTTCACCCAAGGTGTTTGTAAGCTTTTGGGGCTTAAATGCCACTTCTACGTTGGGCATTTGCGCATCATACTGGGTCATACAAACAAAGAACGGTTTAATAAATTCTCTTTCAAAGCCGCCAAATTCGGCATCCACCAAAGTTCTTGTGATTTCTCTTGCTCTGTCGGGACGGAAGTTGAAAAATACAACCGAGTCGTCCTTTGCGATTTTTGCAACAGGTTTGCCATCCTTTTGCACTACGGTAGGCAGTACAAATTCGTCGGTTACTTCCTGTTCGTAAGAAGCTTTAACCGCTTCATAAGGACAGTCACATGCCACACCGTCACCGTTTACCATTGCATTGTATGCCTTTTCCACGCGTTCCCAACGGTTGTCGCGGTCCATCGCATAGTATCTGCCCATAACGGTTGCAATTTCGCCTACGCCGATTTCCTTGGTCTTTTCGTAGAGGTCTTTTACAAAGTCAGCACCGGAAGAGGGCGGTACGTCACGACCGTCTAAGAAACAATGCACATAAACCTTTGTAAGGCCTGCTTTTTTTGCAAGTTCTAACAAACCGTAGAGGTGCTCGTTATGGCTGTGCACGCCACCGTCCGAAAGAAGACCCATAAAATGCAACGCAGAGTCATTTTTCTTGCAGTTTTCGATAGCAGCAAGCAAGGTTTCGTTTTCAAAAAAGTCGCCGTCTTTAATGGATTTTGTGATACGGGTTAATTCCTGATACACAATTCTGCCTGCACCGATGTTGGTGTGACCAACCTCAGAGTTACCCATCTGACCCTCGGGCAGACCTACGTCCATACCGCTGGCAGACAGCTTGGAATTGGGATATTTTGCAAATAAACCGTCCATAACGGGGGTTTTTGCTTCATAAATGGCATTTACGCCCTTTGCGGTATCGCTGTTTAAGCCATAACCGTCTAAGATAATCAAAGCAACAGGTTTTGCCATGTTTTTTCCTCCTATTATATGCCTATTTTACGCTCAAACAGAGCTATGCTGTGCATAGCTCTGTAAGGAACATGAATTTTTCTTATTTCGCAGCCTTGGTGATTACTGCAAAGTCAGCAGCTACCAAAGAAGCACCGCCAATCAAGCCACCGTCGATGTTTGCCTTTGCGAGCAACCCTTCTGCATTTTTAGCATTCATGGAACCGCCGTACTGAATGGTGATTGCTGCAGCGGTATCTGCATCATAAAGCTGTGCCAATACAGCACGGATGCCTGCGCAAACCTCTTCAGCCTGGTCGTCGGTTGCGGTTTTACCGGTACCGATTGCCCAGATGGGTTCGTATGCAATAACAACTTTCGCAGCATCGGATGCTTCAATGCCTGCAAACGCCTTCTTAATCTGGATGTTGATCAAGTCCATGGTGATGCCTGCTTCTCTTTCTTCCAGAGATTCACCCACGCAAACAATCGGAATCAAGCCCTTTTCCAAAGCTTTGATGGTCTTTTTGTTTACGGTTTCGTCGGTTTCTGCAAAATACTGTCTTCTTTCGGAGTGACCGATGATAACGTATTCAACGCCCAGGTCTTTTAACATATCTGCAGAGATTTCGCCGGTGAATGCACCCTTGTCTTCAAAATGCAGGTTTTCTGCACCAATTTTAACATGTGTGCCTTTAGCCGCTTCAATAGCGGGAGCGAGGTTTACATACGGTGTGCAGCAAACCACTTCGCAGGAAGAACCCTTGGTTGCTTCCACAACTTCTTTTACATAACCAAATGTTTCGGACGGTAACTTGTTCATTTTCCAGTTACCTGCAATAATGTACTTACCCATTTTTCATTTCTCCTTTTTCTCGTTTCGTTTTTTGTCCAGGAAATCCATATAACAATTCCAGTCCTCACGGCTTAAGAAATGTCTGCCCTTGCGGATGTGATAGCCGATTTCACCGTCTATCAGATTTGTGCCCGGTTCAGGCATGGTTTCCTTATTATATACAAGACCTTTAAGTCCGTATTGTTTATAAGCTTCAGATGCCGCAACACAGCTTAAAAATTCGCTTTCGGGGTCTGCGCCCCAGTCTTCTTCCGCACTGCCCACGCAAAGATAACGGGGTGCAATGCACGCCAACAGAAAATGCTGGTCGTAAGGTTTTTCGTTTTCCCTGCACATGTAGTCGGTAAATGCCGGACACATCCAGTCCTTCGAACCGTATTTATCAAACATCGCGATACTTTCGCCTGTGCCGTATTTGGCAATCGCCGCACCACCGTAGCCCGAGCAGTTGGAAATGGTGCAATACACGCGCTCGTCCTGCGCACCGCACCAAAGGGCGGTTTTGCCAAGACGTGAATGCCCGATTACCGTAATTTCTTTGGAATTGATTTCGGGGCGGGTTTCGAGGTAGTCAATCACAAGACTTGCGGCAAACGCCCACATACCGATTTTTCCCCATTCATCTTTCTTGCGCTCATTGTTTTTCACATACATACCTGCCATACCCTTTGTAAAATCGGAATCTATGGTGTCCGGCACCACATCCTGATAACAAATGGTACAAATGGCATAACCACGGTCTAAAATTTCCTCGGTCGGCTGATGACGGTCGGGAATATCTTTTCTGAAATTAATATGCAAAAATGTGGGTGCTTTTTCCACACCGTACGGAATCAACAGATAAAAGTGGAAAAAGTGCATACCGCCGGGGGTCATATAATTCATCTGAAAGCGTTGCTGTAATGCCTTGCCTGCAAAAGCAATTTTGCTTTCTTCTATCAAATCCACATTCCACACTTTCGGTCTTTCGGGTGTGAAACCATATTCATAAGTTGCAAGAATGTTAAGTAACTCTTTTCTGCGTTCTTCCCAGGATTTTTCACCGTCTGAAAGGGGCAAAAGCTCTCTGTCCTCTAACATTTTCATATTGTTTCACACTCCCTTTCTTTGCGTTTTTTATCCAAGAAGTCCATATAATACATCCAGTCGGTTCTGCTTAAGAAATGTTTGCCTTTTCGCAAGTGGTAGCCGATTTCGCCATCCGTAAGTGCCGTACCGACTTCAACCATAGTGTCTCCGTCATATTTAAGACCTGTCTTGCCCAAAGCTTTATAAGCTTCGGAGGCTGCAACACAGCTTAAAAATTCGCTTTCAGGGTCTGCGCCCCAGTCTTCTTCGGCACTGCCGACACAAAGATAACGGGGTGCAATACAAGCAAGCAGAAAATGCTGATCGTAAGGCTTTTCATCATCTTTTCCCGAATAATCGGTAAAAGCAGGGCAAAACCAGTCTTTCGAGCCTGCATCTTCAAACATATAAATTTTTTCGCCCGTACCGCCTTTGGCAATTGCCGCACCGCCGTAACCCGAGCAGTTGGAAATGGTGCAATATACTCTTTCATCCTGCGCACCGCACCAGAGGGCAGTTTTGCCGAGACGGGAGTGTCCGATAACCGAAATTTCCTTGGAATTGATTTCGGGACGGGTTTCCAAATAATCCATCACGCAGCTCGCCGCATATGCCCACATCCCGATTCTTCCCCACGAATCTTTCCTGCGCTCGTTGTTTTTCTCAAACAACTGTGCAATACCTTTTGAGTAATCAGAATCTAAACTGTCAGGCACCACATCGTTATAGCAAATGGTGCAGATTGCATACCCACGGTCTAAAATTTCTTCGGTGGGCTGATATCTGTCCGGAATGTCTTTACGGAAATTCAGATGCAAAAATGTTGGTACATTTTCTTTCTTATTGGGTGTAACCAAATAAAAATAGAAAAAGTACATACCGCCGGGCGAGGTGAAATAAAATTTCAACCATTGTTGTGTCGCCTTGCCTGCAAAGGCATTTTTATCTTCGGTTATCACATCCACATGCCAGATTTTGGGCTTTTCGGGTGTAAAACCGTACTCATAAGTCGCTAAGATGTCTAAAAGCTCTTTTCTGCGTTCTTCCCAGGATTTCTCCTCGTCCAAAAGAGGCAGTAACTCTCTGTCATCCAACATTTTCATATCAATCAGCTCCTTTGTATATTTACATCAATATACAACACGGCATCCGCCTCTGTCAACAATAGCAAAGACGGATGTCGGAAAACGCATCAATTATTTATCGTTGAGTGCAACGATACCGGGCAATTCCTTACCTTCCAAGAATTCGAGGGATGCACCGCCACCTGTGGAAATGTGGCTCATCTTTTCACCAAGACCTGCCTGGTTTACAGCTGAAACAGAGTCGCCGCCGCCGATGATGGTGGTTGCATCGATTTCAGCAAGTACTTTTGCGATTGCATTGGTACCCTTTGCAAAGGTAGGCATTTCAAATACGCCCATCGGTCCGTTCCAAACAACGGTCTTTGCCTTTTTAACTGCATCGGAATACAGTTCGATGGTCTTTTCACCAATGTCAAGACCCTGCCAGCCTGCTTCAATACCGCCACGGGCTACAGTTTTGTGTTCTGCATCGTTTGCAAAATCGGTTGCTACAACTGTATCGATCGGAAGCAAGAGTTCAACGCCCTTGTCTTTTGCCTTCTGAACCATTTCGTTTGCATAGTCGAGGTAATCAGCTTCCAGCAAGGAATCGCCAACTTCTTCGCCTGCAGCCTTCATGAAGGTGTAAGCCATACCGCCGCCGATGATTAAGGTGTCAACCTTTTCGAGCAGGTTGTTGATAACAGAAATCTTGGAAGAAACCTTAGAACCGCCTAAGATTGCAACGCAGGGACGAACGGGGTTGTTTACCGCATTGCCCAAAAATTCGATTTCTTTTTCAATGAGGAAACCGCATACGCAATCGCCTTCGATATAGTCGGTAACACCAACGGTAGAGCAATGTGCTCTGTGTGCAGTACCGAATGCATCGTTTACAAATACTTCAGCTAAAGACGCGAGGTCTTTGGAGAAGGTTTCAATGTTCTTGGTTTCTTCTGCTCTGTAACGGGTGTTTTCCAAAAGAACAACATCGCCGTCCTTCATTGCTGCAACTGCTGCCTTTGCATTGTCGCCAACAACGTTTGCATCTGCTGCAAATACAATTTCTTTACCGAGCTTTTCGGAAAGCTTCTTTGCAACGGGTGCTAAAGAGAATTTCGGAATTGCTTCACCCTTGGGCTTGCCAAGATGCGAGCAAAGGATTACTTTTGCATTATTGTCTACCAAATACTTAATGGTAGGAAGTGCACCGTCGATACGGGTTTCGTCGGTGATTTCGAGATTTTCATTGAGCGGTACGTTAAAATCGCAACGAACCAGCACTTTTTTGCCTGCTACGGCAATGTCTTTAATGGACTTTTTGTTCATGATTTTTCCCTCCGAAAAAATAAATTTAAAATGTTTTTATTACTATCTAATCTATTGTACACTACTTTTAAAAATTTTTCAAGTGTTTTTTAGAATTTTTTATCTACGATACAAAGACCCAAAACCCCCGGACCTGCATGCGCACCGATGGTGATACCTACGTCATGACGCATATCCACGGGTCTGCCGATTTCTTCTTCAATTCGTTTAGCCAGTGCGGATGCCTGTTCTTCTGCATCCCCGTCCAAAACAAAGAACATCGCCTCGTCGGGATTGGGTGCTTTCTGATGTAAAATTTCGATAAATTTAGGCAATACCTTTTTCGCACCGCGTACCTTATCGAGGGATTCCACCACCCCGTTGTTTACATAAAGGATGGGACGGATATCCAGCACACCGCCGATAACTGCGGTTGCAGACTTGATTCTGCCGCCGCGACGGAGATATTCCAAAGTTTCCACCACGAAAAAGCTCTGGGTGTGCGACAATACCTCACGGATGCGGTCTGCCACATCCTTTGCGGAAGCATCTGGATTTTCGGCTAAATATTTTGCACCGCAGATGGTCGCATGTCCCGTGCCGAAGGCTAAGTGCAGAGAATCCACGATTTCTACATTCACAATCCCCTCGTCCTCCACAACGCCTTTTGCAATGGTCGCAGACTGGTTTGTACCGCTGGCAGTCGAGCCGATGGTAACCATAACAATATCGGTATACCCTTCCGCTGCAGCCTTTTTATATTCGTCTTCAAATTCAGCAGGGGTAATCTGCACGGTTTTGGGTGCTTCATTCCCCTCACGCATTCTTTTATAGAATTCTTCCGTCGTGATATCCACACGGTCGCGGTATTCGATGCCGTCACCAAAATTGGTCTTAAAGGGAAGCACACGGATACCGTATTCTTTTGCTTCTTCGGGACGGATATCGCCCGAGCTGTCTGCCATAATCAAAATTTTGCTCATGTTCAAAATTCCTTTCTGTAATGTTTTTTGTGCGATTCACATAATCTATCAGGATAAGTATACTATAAATTCCCGTAATTTTCAAGTTTTATTTTTGCACTTGACAAATTTTCCCTGTTGTGCTATATTAAAGCTGTAATTGCGCAATTACACTTAAACTGAATAGCCGACCAAAGGTCGGCAACGGGGAGTTGCTGTTTGCGACTGAGAGTAGAACTTAAAGTTCTTGACCCTTTAACCTGATTTGGGTAATGCCAACGTAGGAAAACTAACTAATGTACTAAACACGCATCCCAAGGATGCGTGTTTTTTATTGGTATTCCCTTTTCACACAACAGAAAAGGAGGAAAAAACATGAATCAAAAAACAAAAAACTTAACCTTAAGCGCTATTTTAATCGCGCTGGCAACGGTGCTTGCCGTTATTTCCAACATCCTGCCCATCC
This sequence comes from Clostridia bacterium, assembly GCA_017410375.1. Lineage (NCBI taxonomy): Bacteria > Bacillati > Bacillota > Clostridia > Clostridia bacterium. The sequence goes on from JAFQQW010000059.1 coordinate 23,574, forward strand.
GCCTGCCCTATGGCGGGTCGGTCACATTGGCATCCATGGTGCCTATTATTCTGATCGGTATCCTGTGCGGTACAAAATGGGGCTTGCTTTCGGGCGTTGTATACGGTGTAATCCAAATGCTTTTCGGCTTTTATCCTGCCCCGACCCAAACCCTGTTTGACAACATCTTAGTGGTGCTTTTGGACTACATTCTGGCGTTTGGCGTGCTGGGTCTTTCGGACGTATTTTTCTGTCTTACGGGCAAAAAAGTGTATTCGGTTGCCTTCAGCGCCTTTGCAGTTACCACTCTTCGGTATATCTGTCACATTTTATCGGGCGTGATTATCTGGAGCGTATACAAGGAAGCTGAACAAACTGCCCTTGCATATTCCCTGATTTATAACGGAAGCTACATGATTCCCGAAATCATCTTAAGCACCGCGGTTACAGCCCTTTTGTTCCCGCTGATTCAAAAGCAAAAAGCAAGATAATTTCAAAATACCCTTTGTGCAATTTTATTGATAGAAAGTGCAAGACTTTTTTTGTCCCGGTATGCTATACTGAAAGCAGGAGGGATATTTATGAAACACACACGAAAAGACAATACTGCGTTGGATTTCCTTGTCCCGGTTGCCATAGACGGCGACTGGCCAACCACCGATGAAATTATACAAAATCTTTTGGAAATGAAAGAAAAATTCGGACAAAAACGCTTTTTGTTATGCGGTCCGTCTGGCGGCTGGCGCGCAAAAGGGCTTCCGCCCATCTCCTTTTATGAGGAGCTTGCACATTTTTTTAAAACCGTAAAGGACGCGGTTGCACCATACGGCATTCAATGCGGCTGGTGGAACTGTCTTACATTAAAAGCAGGCACAGACAAAGCTTATCAGCATGTGGTTAAAAGCGACGGCACCGAGCATCCCTTTGGCTGTTGCCCTTTAGACCCGGCTTTTCAGAAAGCATTTGCCGAGAGAAATGCACGGTTTTGTGAAATCGCAAAGCCTGCTTTTGTAGCCTTTGAGGATGACTACGCATTAGGCGCCTCGGCAGGTAGCTTTGGATGTTTTTGCAAATTCCATTTGGACGAATTTGCAAAACGCGAAGGCAAATACTATACACGCGAGGAACTGGTTGAAATTTTTAACCAAAGAACTCCCGAGAGCTATGCCTTAATGAAAAGATGGCGCGATTTTCGGGCAGATTCCATGGTCAGCATTTCGGAAGCCGTGCGCAAAGCGGTTGACGTAAAAAGCCCCGAAATTCCGTTCGGGCTTATGCAATCGGGTGCTTGTGATGTAGACGGCAACTGCACCGAACGGGTCTGCCGGGCACTTGCAGGACCCAATCATACCCCCTTTGCAAGATTACACGGCACCGCTTACTGCGATGTAACGGGTGCAAAAAACATTCCCACAATATTATATCATGCTCTTTACGCAAGAGAGCATATCAAAGGCGATTTTGCCTACTACCATGAATCGGACGTATTTCCGCACACAAGATTTTTTATGCCTGCGGTAAAAATGCGTGCATTGGAATCGGTTGTATTTTCCAACGGCTTTGACGGAGCCATTTTCTACAATTGCCAGATTTTAGACGACCGACTGGAAGAGCCTGCATACAGCGATATGCTCGCCTGCGAACGGGAACGCTTCAACGAAATCAACCGCATCAGCAAAAAGTGCAAAAGAGAGGGCGTTGAAATTCCGTACGACCCCTTCTGGAACACCGCTGAAGACATTACATTTGTGCCGTTCTGGACAGAGAGTGTAGCACGGTTCGGCATTCCGTTTATCACCGCCGAATCGAATGTGGCATTCTGGGATTCCCGACAAGCCAAATACTATTCCCACGAGCAGATTATGCACGGTCTGCAAAAAGGTCTGTTTTTAGATGCTGCTGCCGCCAAAGCTCTATGCGATCGCGGTTACGGCAAGTATTTAGGTGTTCAGATTGGTGATGCTGTTATAAAAGGAAACATGCAATACGATATTGCCGCAAAAGAAGTGATAAAAGCGCCCTTTGATATCTACAGCAAAGGAAAGGATATGCCCATTTCCTATTTCTATTCTCCCCTCGGTACAGGAACATCTCTCGAAATTCAAATAACCGACCCCAAAACAGAGGTTATTTCGGAAAACTACACCTACCAGAAAGAGCTGATTTCCCCTGCCATGGTGCGGTTTGAAAACGAGCTTGGCGGTCGCATTGTTATTTATGGTACGACCATGCAGGGCAACCGTTCCCACTCTTTGTTAAACTACCGCCGTCAAAGACTGTTTCATGCCCTTTTGAAGTGGTGTGATGATGCCTATATTTTTGCAGAAAATCAGCCCAACATCTATACGGTTGTCAACAGAGCGGAACATCCTGAGCAAGACGGCTTTTACGGCATGCTTACCCTGAACAATCTCGGGGAGGATAAAATTGAAAGTGTCACCTTTAATCTGCCCGAAAAATGGCAGAACGCAACCGAGTTTTTGGTGTTGAATCGGGAGGCAGCCTGGGTAAAAGGAAATATTGAAAAATGCAAAAATAAGCTTACCGTAAACCACACCTTTAATTACTGTGACCCGATATACATACTTATAAAGTAAAAAAAGACTCCCGAGGGAGTCTTTTTATTTTTTCATATTCAGAAGTCTGCAGGAATTTAGGACCACCAACACCGAAACGCCGTTATGCAACAGCGCACCGCCCACGGGGCTTAAGTACCCTAAAAAGCTTAGAATCACCGCAATAACATTCACCGTCATGGCAAATATAATGTTGGTTTTGATGGTGAACAACACCCTTTTTGCGCTTTGGATAAGCCACGGAAGCACCGTCAAATCCTCGGTGAATAAACAGATGTCTGCGTTTTGTGTGGCAATGTCACTGCCAAGCACGCTCATGGAAATGCCCACATCCGCGGTTGCAAGGGCAGGCGTGTCATTGATGCCGTCCCCCACATACACCGTTTTGCCTATATCCTTTAAAAATGATACAATTTCGGTTTTCTTCTCGGGCATAAGGGAATGCTCTACTTTTGAAATACCCGCCTGATTTGCAATAAATTCCGCTGTACCGCCATTGTCCCCTGTCAGCATCACAGGTTCAATCTGCATGCCTTTCAACGCTGTGGCAGTATTTTTCGCTTCTGCTCTTAAGGTATCTGCCAACGCACAAAGCCCGATTGTTTCGTTGTCCACCGTCAGAGTGATAACCGTTTTGCCCTGCTGTTGCCAGGTCTGCACCACAGCATCCGCATCTGCTTTGGCACGCATTGCCTTTACCGCCTTACCGTCTATCACACAGCTGACACCCATGCCCCGATGCACCGCCTGCTGTTCACAAGGGAGTACGCTTCCCCGTTCATCTTTTAATATTGCCTTGGCAATGGGATGCTCCGAAATGCTTTCAGCGGTTTTCAGCAGGCTGAAAAAAGTCTCCTCTTCTACGGTTAACAACTTGATATCGGTTACCGCAAGCATGCCTTTCGTAAGGGTTCCCGTTTTATCGAACGCCACATATTTTGTATCGGCAAGTGCTTCCACCGCACCGCCCGACTTTGCCAGTACGCCTTGCTTTGAAAAAGCACCAAAGCTTGCGGAAATGGCTGTGGGGGTTGCAAGGGTTAACGCGCAGGGACAAAAGACCACCAGCACCGAAACACCGCGCACCAGCGCATCAATCAGGCTTACCTGCAAAACAAAATATGCAGTCAGAAAAATCAGCACCGCGATCAATGCCGCAACAGGCACTAACACCGATGCCCAACGGTCTGCCGTACGGGCAATGGGCGCTTTTTTGCCCTGTGCCTCTTCAGTCAGCCGAATCATGCGCGAAAGTGCCATATCCTCACACTTTTGCGTAATCTGTACTTCCAATACACCGTACACATTCCGTGCACCACCGTAAACAAAATCGCCCTTTGCGACGTCTGCGTGTACCGACTCGCCCGTCATGTGACTGTTGTCCACTGCACTTTCACCTTTTATAACCACACCGTCTGCAGGCACGGTTTCTTCGGGGTTAACCAAAATCACATCCCCGATATGCAATTTAGAAACCGCAATTTCTGTCCATTCGCCGTCCCGCATCGCTTTTGCAGTATGCGGCAGAAGCTTTGCCAGCTTCTGTACACCGCTTTTGCTCTTTTTAACGGTCTTTTCCTCTAAAAATTCGCCTAAACACATCAGAAAGGCAATTTCCCCTGCAGCAAACAGATAGCTTTCCCCATGATGTCCCCCCGCAAAGCCGAGTAAACAGAAAATCTCCAGCGCCACCGATGCCAGAATCGCCACCGACACCAGCAGGGATGAGGTGATTTTCTTTTGGCGGATGGCTTTAAATGCCCCGATAAATATATCCTTACCGCAAAGCAGAATGGCAATCCAGGCAGGGTCTATGTAGGGTACAAGTTTAAAAAAGCTCAGCACCAGCCCAACCAGAGACAATCCTAAAACCAAATACTCCAAAACAGCTGCCTTTTCTTTATGGTCATGACCGCAGCCGCAGTCACAACCGCAGTGCGCGTGTTCATGCTCGTGTGCCATGTATAACGCCTCCCTTTAAAGATAACTTTCCAGCACTTTATTAAAACGGTCTAAAATATCCCCGTCTCCGTTTTCAACACCCTCTTTGACACAATGGTTCAGATGATGCTTTAAAATCAGTGTGCCTGCATTATGCATCGCACTTTCTACTGCACGGATTTGGGTCATCACTTCTTCGCATTCCCGACCGTCCGACAGCATTTTGCGGATGGCACGGACGTGACCTTCAATGTTTGCAAGCCGTCTGTCCGCCTGCTCATACACTTCATTACACATACTATGCATCTCCTTTTTTCTTATACCCCCTCCCAGGGGGTGCGGATAAAGTATAACACAGTTTCTTTATTTTGTCAACAAAAAAAGCACCGCGATGCGATGCTTTTGCTTTGCTTGGTTTTTATTCTTCTTCCGGCTCGTTCATAGCCTCTTCATATTTTGCCAAGACAGCTTTCTGAAGCGATTCTCTCATATCCGCATGAATGGGATGTGCGATGTCTTTGAATTCACCGTCAGCAGTTTTGCGGCTGGGCATTGCGATAAACAATTTGTCCTGACCTTCGATAACTTTAATGTCGTGTACAACAAAAGCATCGTCGAAGGTTACGGAAACAACCGCCTTCATTCTTCCTTCCGAATTGATTTTTCTTACTCTGATATCAGTGATTACCATGATGTTACTTCCCTTCTCTTTTTAAATATTCTCCCGGCAAACATGTAAATTTATTTACCTTATGTTGATTTTAGTCCTTTCGCCCGCATTTGTCAAGAGATTTGACGGCATTTGGTCATTTTGCACAATAATTTTGGTCATTTTCTACATTTGTGTTGAAAAGTGCCATAATCCGTGTTATAATAAGGAAAAAAAGGAAAGGGTGCTGATATGCAACACACAATTTGTGTAAAAGAATTTGTCGCTTTACCCACAAACGATGCCACACCCGGCATTTTAAAAGCCATACAGAAAGCAAAACAGGAGCAGGCGTCGGTTTTAGAATTCGAGGCAGGCATTTATCCGTTAAAATCCCACAACCCATTCAAAACGGATTTAACCGCACACGATGCAGGCGCAGAGCTTCTGCCCGAAAAGGATGTACACATTCTCCTTTGCGGTTTAAAAAACATCACGATACGCGGTGCAGTTGACAAAGAGGGCAATCCCGCAACCGTCTTATCTGCAGACAACAACTTAGAACTTCACAGCCTTCTCCCCTCTTTGCTCTGGATGACCGACTGTGAAAATATCACCGTCGAAAATTTCAAATTCAAGCGCGACCCGGAATTCTGTTCGGCAGGACGCGTGACCAAAATCGAAAACGATACCCTTTTCTTAGAGGTTTTCGAGGGCAATCCCTGCTATGATAATATGGGTACCCATTGCATGAACCGCTTCACCCCCGAAGGGGAATTAAACGGCGAAAGCCTTTCCTACGGACCGGGGCTTGCGGAAAAATTCAGACTGGTGGGCGACCGTCTGCTTTCGTTAAAGGACGAAAAAGTTGCCTCCCGCGTAGAAACCGGTGATATCATAACCTTCCACCAGGGAGCAAAAACCGACTTTCAATGCTACTTTGGTGCAAGCAAAAACGTAACCTTGAAAAATTTACACACCGTAAATGCCAACGGCTTTGCCTTTCTTGCCTTTGACATTCGCAATCTCACCATTGAAAATGTAAAATTCAAACCGGAGGGCAACCAGTATTTCACCGCCCCCAGAGATGCTTTTAAACTGCACAAGTGTCAGGGCGATATCTTTGTAAATCAAATGTATATCGAGGGTGTGCGCATGGACGGGCAGAATATGCACTCCAATTTTCTGTTCCCCGTGGCACAGAAGGATAAAAACACCCTTGTTCTGTTTTCCCGCTATGCCTACCTCAAGCTTCCCGAAAACACAGAAATGGAATGCTATGCAAAGGGCGAAGAATCGCTTTTTAACATCCTTAGCGTAAAGAACGCAGAGCCTGCAACCTTAGATGACTATCCCGGCTACAACTACACCGTTACCTTTAAAGAATCTCTTGAAGGCATGGATATAAGTGAAGCTCTGTTTTTAGCCCGTGCCTGGGAGCCTGATAGCTATGTTTGCGAAAATTCCGTATTTACAAACATTGCAGGTGCAGGTCACCTTTCCAGAATTGACCATATGCGTATCCGCAACTGCACCTACAAAAATTTAATGAACAGCGGTATCTGGCTGGGTGTGGAATTCCCGAGCCATGTGGAGGGCGGAAATGCAACCGATATCGAAATCGAGGGCTGTACCTTTATCCATTGCGGAAACACCTCCCGTTGCGGTGCCGGAGGCTGTATCGGTATGAATTCTTATCAGTTCGATGCATATCACAACAGAGATATCCGCATCCGCGACTGCATTTTCAAAGACAGCGACATCGGTATAGACGTTCAGAACGCACAGGATGTACATATTGAAAATTGTACTTTTTCGGGCGTAAAAAACGAAATCTGTACAAATAATTGCAATTCGGGAAAAATTTATGTTGATTTGCAACAGATTTTGTGATATACTATATTATCATATAGAATGCAAAATTTGAATCATATATACTGGAGATTTCGAAATGGAAAAACTACTGATAACCGGCGGAACGCCTTTAAAGGGTGATGTAACCATCGGCGGAGCAAAAAATGCCATTGTGGCAATCATTCCCGCAACCCTTTTGGTTGAAGGTAAGTGCGTGATTGAAAACGTACCTGCCATTAACGACGTTTCTGTCATTATGGGCATATTGTCCCAGCTGGGTGCCGAAACCCGCTGGATTGATGAAACCACCATTGAAATAGACTGTTCTTGCGTAAACTCCTGCCGTGCTACCTTTGACCTGGTTAAGAAAATGCGTGCCTCTTATTATCTGATGGGCGCACTTCTGGGTCGGTTCAAGCACGCAGTTGTATCCTCACCCGGTGGCTGTAATTTCGGCTCAAGACCTGTGGATCAGCACTTAAAAGGCTTCCGTGCTTTGGGCGCTGAAGTCAGCGAGCATCACAGCTACTTTGATGCAAGCCTGAACAAAATGATGGATGATTACTATGAACTGGAAACCGACCAGCTGGTAGGCGGTCAGATTTTCTTTGACGTGGTATCGGTGGGCGCAACCATCAACGTAATACTGGCAGCTGTCCGTGCCGATGGTATTACCATCATTGAAAATGCTGCAAAGGAGCCCCACATTGTAGACCTTGCCAATTTTTTAAACTCCATGGGTGCACAAATCAAGGGTGCAGGTACAGATGTCATTAAAATTAAGGGTGTGGACAGCTTACACGGTGGTACATACTCGGCAATTCCTGACTATGTGGAAGCCGGTACCTACATGCTGATGGCGGCAGCCACCAAAGGCGAAGTGATGATTAACAATGTCATCCCCAAACACTTAGAGTCCATCACCTCCAAAATCCGCGACGTAGGCGGTCAGGTGGTTGAATATGACGACGCGGTATTTGTAAAAGGACCGCAAAAAGTGCGTTCTGCCCGTGTTAAAACCCTGCCCTATCCGGGCTTTCCTACAGACCTTCAGCCCCTGGTCGGCACATTGCTTGCCATCGGTCAGGGCACAAGCTTTTTAACCGAAGCTGTATGGGACAACCGTTTCCAGTATGTGGAGGAATTAAACCGCTTTGGCTCTAAAATCACCGTCAGCGGTAGCACGGCGGTTATTGAAGGTGTTGAAAAGCTCCACAGTGCAAGAGCACGCTGTACCGACCTTCGCGGCGGTGCGGCAATGGTTATGGCAGCACTGATGGCAGACGGCACTTCGGAAATCAACAACCTGATTCATGTAGACCGCGGTTATGAAAATTTTGAAGAAAAGCTTCGGGCTCTGGGCGCAGACATCCGTCGCGTGAATTCAGACGACTAAAAACTTTTTTGGGGGTAGCAATGGCTACCCCTTTTTTCAAAACAGAAAGGAGATAAAAAATGAAACGGACATTTTTCTTACTTGCACTCTGTTTCGTACTGCTCCTGTCCCTTTTGCCCGTACAGGCATTGAACGTGGGCGATGTAGTCGGTACCATTTACAACACAGATATTCTGGCCTTTGTGGACGGTGAACCGATCCGCTCTTTCGCATTGGACGGCAAAACCGCAATTTTAGTGGAAGACCTTGCCCGTTTCGGCTTTGTGGTGGGCTACGACGATGCCTCCCGTACCCTTTATGCCTATGTTAAGCCCAATACCTTTCCGCACCGTCCCGAAGAAAACATCACGCGTGGCACAGTCGGCGGCACAGCAGGCAATATTTATCATTCGGACATTCAAACCTACATAAACGGTGTTTTAGTCCCCTCCTTTGCACTGAACGGCGTATCCGCTGTTGCCATTGAGGACATCGCAACCGACAGCACCACCGACAAAAGCTCTCACACCTGCATGACCTATACCTGGGACGGAGAAAACCGCACCATCCGTTTAAATCCCGTGTATGACAACACCGCAAAGGTGGCAGGCGCAGGCAATTTCTATATTGAAAACAGCGAAATTCATTTCGTGCAGGACGGACGCGTGCCGGAAGGTGTTTTTGCTTCCATCCCCGACAACGCCTATGCCCTGCCCTTGACCTATGAAAATCAGGTAGTTGCCCATGCGTATCAGACCTATATTACTGTGCCCGACCAGAACAATTCGGACACTCACCATCTTCGCACCGACAAGCGTTTTATTATCGACTGGGATTACGAGGCATTTCTGCAGCGAATCGCAGAAAGAGAAAATCCCGTTTACACCCATGCTCAGCTTTTCGCGCAGGAAAGTGCAAAACTGACCGACCCCAAAACCATGGAATTTGAAGAATACACCTTGCTGTATGACACCCAAAGCATTCTTTCGGTTTCCAAATCAGAACCCTCTTACGTTACCGATTTTTCCGAGCTGATTGCGCTTGACGGCATGGTGGACGTTGTAACAACCTATCAAAAACCGAATTTCACCGTAAAAACTGCTCAAAAAAATGAGAATTTCGGTATATTCTTCATTGAAAGCGATAAAGGGCTTTTCATGCTCCGGGCAGAAAACGGCTATGGCTTTCTTTCAAGATTTGAGCCTGCCCAAAGCGATATCGGCACGGTATATACCAGAAAATCCACGCGCACGGTGCAAATGCAAAAGGGCGCGGTAACGATAGACGGAAACCAAACGCCCATTACCGAGATTGTGTACTACGGTATGTGGCGGTATCTGCCCTTAAAAGAGCTGACCGATGCCATCGGCGGTACGGTTACTACCGACGGGCTTTCGGTTTCGGTTACTGCAGAAGGCAACCACACCTATTTTTGCGAAACAGAGGATGTAAACCACTTCCCCGAGGTTTATCCCCTTGCGGATAACGGCTATCATCCCGTATTTTTGGTAAACAATACACCAAAACAGCTTACCACTCAAATCACCACGGGACATTTTGAAAACACATCCCTCCAGACTGTGGAGTTGCCTCTTATTTGTATGAACGGCAAAATCTATGTTCCCGTAGCACCCCTAGACTTTTTAGAATACAAGGAGAATTAACCTATGCAATTTTGTTCGGTAGTCAGCGGCAGCAGCGGAAACTGCTTATATGTCCGGGAAAAGGATACCCGTCTTTTGATTGACTGCGGTTTAAGCGGAAAAAGCACCAAAAGCGGACTTTTCTTCAACGGCATAGACATAAATGACATTGATGGGGTTTTAATCACCCACGAGCATATTGACCATGTAAAAGGCATCGGCGTGCTGGCAAGGCAGTATAAGATTGATATTTACCTTACCAAGCGTACCTATCAGGCGATGCCGTTGTCGGTAGGCGTGATTCCGTCTGAGAAGCTTCATTTTATCTCGGACACCCCTTTTCGGATTAAAGACATTTCGATTGAGCCATTCCCCATCCCGCACGATGCGGCAGACCCCCACGGCTTTCAGCTCTGGGGCGAAAAAAAGGTGTGTATCGCAACCGATACAGGTAAAATCACCCCCGAGCTTTTAAGTGCTGTAAAGGGTGCGGATTTTGCGTTGCTCGAGTCCAATCACGATGTGCATATGCTAACCCACGGTCCTTATCCATGGAGCTTACAGCAACGTATTTTGTCAGACTTCGGGCATCTGCCCAACAGCGATGCTGCACAGCTTTGTGTGTGGGCGGCACAAAACGGCACCAAACGCATTATGCTGGGTCATTTAAGCGGTGAAAACAACACCCCCGAGCTTGCTTACAAAACCACCCACACAGCGCTTTGCAACGCAGGCTTTACAAATGTTGCCAAAACCTTAGAGGTTGCCTCCCGCTCGTTCCCCTCGGAGTTATTTGAAATCCTGTAAAGGTACAGAATAAGGAGTGAATTTATGAAAAAAATACTGATTGTTGTGGATATGCAAAAGGATTTTGTGGACGGTGCACTCGGTACAAAAGAGGCGGTTGCCATTTTGGACAATGTGGTACGCAAAATCGAGCAGTTCGACGGAGATATTATTGCAACCTATGACACACATCCCGAAAGCTATATGGAAACGCAGGAGGGCAAAAATCTGCCTGTCCCCCATTGTATCAAAGGCACAGACGGCTGGCAACTTGACCGAAGAGTACAGACCGCGCTGAACAAAAGAACTTACAAAGCCATTGAAAAGCCTACCTTTGGTGCAACCGCACTTCCCGAATACATCAGGCAAAGCTACAACCCAAATGAAATCGAAATTGAATTAATCGGACTTTGTACCGACATCTGTGTGGTATCCAATGCGCTGTTACTCAAAGCCAACTTTTTGGAAACAAAGGTAAGCGTAGATGCTTCCTGCTGTGCCGGGGTAACCCCAAAAAGTCACGAGGCGGCACTTTGCACCATGAAAATGTGTCAGGTGCATATTCTTTAAAAACGGAGGAATTTTATCATGTTCAATGCAGAAAAAGTAAAAAACGACTGTGTTTTATGGATTCGGGATTTTTTTGAAAAGAACGGCCCCGGTTGTAATGCAGTGGTCGGCATCTCAGGCGGTAAAGACAGCTCGATTGCCGCGGCACTTTGTGTGGAGGCTTTGGGAAAAGACAGAGTTTACGGTGTTTTAATGCCCCAGGGCAATCAGCACGATATCGACATGGCATATCTTCTTGTCAACCACCTAGGCATCCGCCACTTCGAAGTCAATATCAAAGACGCCGTAGACGGCATTTTAAAAGGTATGCCTGAAAATCTTGAAATCACGGCACAGACCGTACAGAACATTCCGCCCCGCATCCGCATGACTACGCTTTATGCAGTCTCCCAGAGCGTAAACGGCAGAGTTTGTAACACCTGCAATCTCTCGGAGGACTGGGTGGGTTATTCTACCCGTTACGGCGATTCTGTGGGTGATTTTTCTCCCCTTTCACATCTTACCGTAACCGAGGTCAAGCAAATCGGACATCTTCTCGGCTTACCCAAAGAGCTGGTGGAAAAAACGCCCATCGACGGACTTTGCGGTAAAACCGATGAGGAAAACTTAGGCTTTACCTACGCAGAGCTTGATGTATACATTCGTCAGGGCATCATGGAGGATGCCGATAAAAAAGCACTTATCGACCGCAAGCACAAAATGAATCTTTTTAAGCTGGAGCTTATGCCCGCCTTCAAGCCCGAGCTTTAAAAGAGAATGTAAAAAAAAAGACTGTAAAATTCACTTGAATTTACAGTCTTTTTTTTATTACTCAATTATATCACCGAGTGGCGTAAAGCTTCCGTTTCCGTACATGGAACGGTTCCACAAGAATGCTTTCTGATTTTCTTCTAAAGTCAGCTCATAGCCGTCAAAGAAGCTTGCGTAGCCGTTTTCCACATGGTCAACGCCTAAGAATGCACCGTTTTCGTCATAGTTTGCCACAACGATTCGAATCAGGCTTGCGCCGTTTGCCAGAAGCAGGAATTTGCCCTCCTGCATCTTAAAGTCAAACACCTTGCCGTCGGCATTTTTGTTTGCCAGATACAGGTTGCTGTGGTCATACACCTCATTTACGAATACGCCTTCTTTGTGGAGGTTGCCGTTTTCGGTTGCATATACCCAGTCATCGCTTTCCTTGCTCACATTCAGCATACTCTGTATATGCAAATCGGTTCTGTCATCCGCACGCACAACCGCATCCACCGGCACGCCCTGCATAAACAGCTTTTCGCCCTTTTTAACCGTATACCCGCCGTTGGTGGTTACATTGGTTTTCAGCGAAACAAAGCCTGTAAGCTTTGCACCCTTAAAGAATGCCGTTGCACTGTCGGTATCGCCAAACTGCATCAAGCCGGGAAGCTTAGAAGTTGTCAGGCAATATTTAAGCTTATTGTCCAACGTACCTGTCGCACTCAGCACCTCGGACGCGCGAATGGGTGCAAAGTTTTCTGCCGTTTCCGCTTCCTTTTCAGCGGTTGTAATCACTGCATTTTGCGGAATGGGCAGCATGGATGCCGCATATACCCGCTTACCGTTTACAAAAATATCGTTTGCGGTCACATCAAAGTCGGCATCTGCCGTTATCACCGCATCCAAAACGGTCGCTTCTTTCTGTATACCGCCCAAAACGCTGTTTATATCGCTTGTTTTTCCGTTCACCTCTGCCGTATACGGCTTTGCGGTAACAGAAACACCGTTTACGGTAGCTGTGCCTTCTGTAAGCGTAACCTTTTCAAAATGATTCTGACACAGTTGGTCAAGCAAGGAATGGTTAAACAGATTCTGCTCATAAAGCAATGCTGAAGGACTTTCGTTCACCGGAACAAACGCAAAAGCTTCTACTCTCGCATGTCCCGAAGAACTGTTGTCTATCTGTACAAAAATCGGTTCACCTGTCTTTACATCCACCGTTGCAATCGCACCGCTTACTGTCATGCCATCATCCCAGAACCAGCTGTTGATATTAAAATCATCACTTGCTTTTGTCGGTGCTGTGTCGAATCTGAAAGTTTGTCCGTTGATATTGGCTTTGAGTGGCCGACTGCCTGCGTTTGTATCCTTGCGAAGCGCATACACCTTATATTTTCCTGTCATGTCGGACGTAAATACCCCGAACGGACCTTTCAGTATCGAAATGGTGGCATTATTATAATAGAATGTAAAGTTACCCTCGCCTGCACCGCCATTGACTAACTTATAGGCGTTTGCTTCATAGCCGTATTCGCCACGGTCAAGGGCTTCTGCCGTTAAGAATTTTGTGCCCGTGGGGAACGAACCTATCTGTATGGTCCCCTCGCCACGTTCTGCAGTAATCTTACCCCCCAAAACGGTCATAGCCGGTACAGAAACCAGCTGACTTGCCGTAAGGCTTTCAACCTCTGCAGGCTGTGCCACCCCGTTTGCATCATACACCGTTGCAGAAACAGCATGCTCTGCAATATCCGCAAACGCAAGCTCTAAACACAGCATGGTTTGGGCAGAATTGAGTCTTACATACCGAACCGGAACATCCGCAAAGGTAATTTCTGCTACTCTTCCCTCTTCCACAAGACCTGTGTTTTTCAGGGTTGCACGCACGGTCATGCCCTTAAGGTCTGTATTTTCGATACTGCCTGCGGTAAAGTTGTCAAAGCTCTCATAGCCGAGGGCTTTTTCCTGACCTGCCTTAAGAACAACCGCAACGCCTTTTTGTCCCACATAGCTTGCAGAGCCTGTGCCGTTTGTGGTAAGCTCTACACCGTTTTTCGGAATGCTTGTGGGTGCTGTAACCGTTATTTCGTTATTCACCGTTTCGGTTGCAACAGGTTCAACTGTAGCCGTTTCGGCAAGAGTTTTCACCGAGCCGTCTCCAAAGGTGGTTTCTACGTTAAATTCAATGCCCTTTGCAGTGTTTTCCGCAGGAATAAAGAATTCATACGGGAATGCAGTATCGGTCACCTCATTAAAATTCTCTTCGCCTGCAAAGCGCCATTTCAAAGTGGTGCTTACAATACCCTCATCGGCACCGTCACCGCCACCTACTGCACTGTTTCCGTCTTCATCCACAAATGCAACCTGCTCGGTGGAACGACCGCCCACAAAGATATAACCCATATAATTTTCGGGGTCGAGTGCCAAAGCATACGCCTTTACATCATATCCGGTATTCGCACTGTAAATATGACTACTGTTTACAGGTGTATAGGTTTCGCCCTCATACATCAAACCGATGGCAGAATTGCCCATATCCATCTGCGCACCGTCGGAGGACGCATCAAAATCAATGGAGGCATAAGCAGGCTCCGTAATGCCCGTACCGTTTACCGCAACAGTTACAAGACCTTTTTTCGGAACGGTTACCGTCAGCGCGTTGTTTTTAACGGTGGCCTCGGTCACGTTGCCCTCTGCATCGTAAATGGTTGCTGTACCTTTTACATTTAAGTCTGCGTTAAAGGTAAGGGTTACCGTTTCATTGTTGTCCCCTGCGTTGGAAAGGGCAAAAGCCGCTCTGCCGTTCTTTCTGCCTGCAATCCAGTCGATTTGCTTGTTATCTACCGTTACCGTGCCTTCCTTCAGCCACGGCCACATATCGGTTTCATCATACATTTTGCCCGCTTCTGCGCCGTATGTACGGTTATTAAACCAGGCATAGCCTTCTGAACGGACATACGGGAAATCAATCGCACCGTCTGATTTTACATAGGCATTGGAGAACAGATAATCCTGTACAGAAGCCAGCAAAACAGGGATGTGATGGAAATAGAACTGTGTGGTGTCATATCCTTTATAGGGGTAATCCGCAAGACCCGGAGTCGGATTATAATTGAAGATATAATAACCCGGATAGTTTGCAAATCTGCCTACCAGCGAGGATCTTGCAAGGTCCATCATCAGCTGATCGTCCGAATGGTAACCCAGTCTTAACAGCTCAGGTGCAAAGGTAGACATATAAATGTTATCATTTCGGCTGCCGCAAGTGCTGAACTGTTCCAAAGAAAGACCAACCCTTGCCGTTACCCATTCAGGATATACTGCCGCACTGCCGTCTGCACTTAAGGCGCCGGGCGCATACGCACCTTCACCCAAAGCATTGGCAGGCACCTTTCTGTAATACTCGGAATCGTTTTTGTAGGTGGGATTTGCATAATCCTTCAGCACCGCACCGCGTCTGTAGCCTGTATTTCCGTACCACCAGCAACCGTTTCTGAACAGTCTGGTTTCCAGCCACAGTTCTTCGGTATCTGCGGTACGCATAACCTCTTTGCTTTCGGACATATCGGTCGCACGAAGGGTTGGAAGTAATCTTCTCGCGCCCTCGATTGCCGCATCTAAATATTTGGTTTCGCCCGTTGCCTCATACACATCCATCATAGACGGGAAATGCGGGAAATAGCTGATGTTTATAAAGGTTGATTCATCCACAAAATTGCTTGCAGAGCTGAATGCTCGTTTGCTGTAATATTCATCCGCCAACGCTTTTGCATTGGTTAAGTCGGAATTTCCCATGGCATAATCGTAAAAGAGCGCTTCAGCCGGACTTTTTAAGGAATTCACACCGCCCTTTTCAATATTGGAGTTTTTAATGCCGTCCTGCGCTAAGTTGCGGAATACGGGCATCAACCCACGCGACAAGCGGTATGCACCTTCAAAGGTTGTGTTGCCGGCCGGTGTATCGCTGGTAACCAGAGATTTGTTGATGGGACCCTCCGAACGGTATTCGTAGGTGTATTCTCCACTCATATGCGGACCGCTTCGGGTGAGCATGGTTGCCATCATGGGAAGCGTTCTGTCCATCAGCAAATCCTTATCCTCGGTTAACAGATAATACTGCAAATACGCATGGGGATTGGAATTGGTAACGGTGTAGGTATCTTCAATGTTATAATGGCCAATCAAATCCTTGTCCCAACCGCTGGCAGAATCGTCTTTTAAGAGATTTAACAGATTGAATGCGGTATCGGTCATGGAGGCATAGAAATTGTCACGGTAATCGTAAACGCCTCTTAAATCGGTCGCCACATGCGCATACATTTTATACCAGCCCTGATTTTCACCCTCAGACGAAACGGATGCCAACGGACGGTAGGTAAAGGTATAGGTTGTACCCACCTCAAAATCTGCATCGGTTGTACCGAAAAGGGGTGCAAAAATGGAGGGCTGTACGCCGCCGTTATAACCGACCGTACCCATACCAAAGCCCGAAACTCTGTCATACATATCAATGTAGATCGCTTCTCTGTCCGCGGTTTCCTTGTTGTCATAAAATTCGCGGTTCTGATGCCATACGTTGTCAATCTCTGCTTCATCCGCCGCAACACCCAAGGAAATCTCCTGCCCTGCCTCATTCATCTTATAGGTCATCTGGGTGTGGTTGGTGGTAGAAGTTGCCTCACGGATTAACACACCGGGGTCGGGATATCTGCTTTCCTGATAACGGAACGGATTTAAGATGTAGCCCACTTCTTCTTTATCAATTTCATTGACATTGTTAAACATACCAAAGGAATACACGCCTGTTTTTTTAGCGGTGTAGGTTACCGCAACCTTTGGTTCTTCATCGCCTTCTGCCAAAGACCAGATGGCTTCTGCTTTGGCATATTCGCCCTCGGCAGTCATTTTCACACTGCCGTCAGAAAGCTTTTCCATGCTGCTTGGTACTAACCATTCGGGTATACCTGCACGGAACACGTTCTCGGTTACAATTTCGTAATTGCTTCCGCTGGGGATGGTAAATACGTTTCTGAAGTTTGCGTAATACGCGGTGGTCTGGTCATCGGTGGTTTTATTTGCAAACAGGGATAAAAAGCCAAAGCCCTCTTCAAAGGTATTGGTTGTAACCCCGTCGGTTACGGTTTGGCGCTGTACGGTTTTTGTGCCGTCTGAAAGCGTACCCTCTTTAAAGGTAACCGAAACTTTAGCATTGGAAAGGGTGATTTCTTCTTCTACAGAAGAAAGCGCAGCCTGATATTTTTCGGGAAACTTTACTTTATCATCATACGGCGAACGCGCATCAAAGTTCAGACCAAACTGCATTGCGGTTTCCATATCGTTGCTCGGCACATAATAGGGATCACGGGTCAGCACAATAGCATCCACTCTTGCGTACTGACTCTTTGCTTTAAGCTCGATTTTAAGCTTGCCGTCGGTTACCGCCACGGTATCACCGGGGTACCCCATCTTTTCCCATGCCCACAAAACCTTTGTTTCATCCTCGGGCTTAGAGGTATCCTGGGGATAGCAATGGGTACCGAACTGAGATAAATACACACTGCTGTCACCCGTCTTTTTAAATTCATTGCCGTTAAGCTTTAAAACAAAACGGCGTGAGCCTGTTCTGTAATAGGGATAGTCACCGGTATGTACATACACATAATAGTTGCCGTTTGCAACCTCAAACTCCTGATATGCTGTGGTACTGTCGGTATCTACAGCGGTCGAGCGAAGCATCAGCTCCTTATATGACTCAGGGGACGAATCGCGAAGCCAGCTTCCCAACTCATGAAAATTATCGGGCGAAATTGCATAGGATTCATAGGCATTCGGCACCAGTTTAATTGCAGAAAAACGAGTCACTCCCGTATGCGCGTCACCGGTTACCTGAACGGTTTTTGCACTGCCGTCTAAATAAACCGTACCAATTTTAAGCCAGGAATGCGCCTGTCTGTATGCCGATGCATGACAAAAGCTTTCTTCTGTTTCGGACTTGGCATTCAAAAGATTCACTTTCACGCCCATCTCTGTGGTTTCAGCATTGCCGACAGAGGGGATATAGTAATAAATATCCACCGCGCCGTTTAAAGCGGTCGGCACATCCCAACGCATATTGATGGTAGTGCCTGCACCGTACCAGTTGACGCTTTGCTTATAGCCTGCAACGGTCGTGCCCGATTTGGTCACACCTGCAGAAACCGAAGCATCCGCCTGATAGAAAATATATTCTTCTCTTTCGGTGATGCGGAGTGCACCCACACATCTGTTTGTATTGTTTGCGGTAATTGTTACCGTTCCGCCTGCCGTAAAATCGAATCTGCCAAGGGCATAATAGCCGTTACTGCTTGCAGTAACAGATGTTTCCTGTTCTCCGACTTTTGCGGTAATGTGCATCCCGTCATACAGATAAATTTCTGCATCCGAGGTGGCAGAGGTGGTGTTACCCACCGTAAAAGTCAGGGTTGCCCCTACCTCGTTGGCGGTTGCCTTGTTATCGCTTACCGTAAACTTTGAAGCCACAGCCTGCGATACCTCGTAAACCGTTTCAATTGCCTGTGCGGGCACAATCTCCGCGCCAAATGCCGAAACCGGAAACAGCGCCAGACATAAACTGCACACAAGCAATACGCTTAACATCCTTTTCATAATGTATCCCCTTTCAATTTAAATGCATATCTCTATTTTCCATTATATCACAAATCTTAAAATTTTATAGTAAAAACGTATCTTTTAATTGTAAATGCGTTCCATTTTTACATTTAAGTATATCATAAAAATAAAATACAGTCAATTGCTTGACATATAAAAATTTGGTGCTATAATGAAAACAAAAAAGGTGATTTTTATGAAACACGAGCGTTATTTCGGTTTGCATTTCGACTTTCACGCAGGCAATACCGCAGAAATTGGTTTAAACACCATCCCCGAAGATATTGAAAAATATATTACAGACAGCGGAATTGATTTTATTCAATGCGATTGCAAAGGGCATCCGGGCAACACTTGTTATCCGTCTGCTTTGGGTAATTCTGCCGATAATTTAAAGGCAGACAATTTAAAAGTGTGGGTAGATACCGCCAAAAAGCATAATCTCCCTATTTACATGCACTATTCGGGCGTAATGGATACCCGATATCTGGAAAAACATCCCGAACAACAGGCAACCCCCGGCAACCACAGCAATGCCGTTACTTTGTTTGGTCCTTATGCAGACGACCTGCTTATTCCGCAGCTTAAAGAATTATCCGATAAATACGGCGTGGCAGGGGTCTGGATTGACGGGGACTGCTGGGCAGTAGAGCGCGATTCTTCCGCATACGCAAAACCGCACTTAAAAGAAAATATGACCGAGCAGGAACACAACGAAATGATGCGGGAAGCGTACACAAAATATTTAAAGCATTATGTGGATGCCCTACATGCCCATAACCCCGATTTTGTTGTGGCAAGCAACTGGGCTTACACCTCTTATATGCCCGAATCCATCAAAGCGGATGTGGACTTTTTATCGGGCGATTACCCCAACTATAACAGTGTACATATCGCCCGCTACGAGGCGCGCTGTATTGCAAACCGCGGAAAACCCTGGGATTTGATGGCATGGGGGTTTGAATGGACACACGGAACCGAAAAACCGGCACCGCAACTGATGCAGGAAGCCGCTATGACACTGTCTTTAGGCGGTGGTTTTCAGGTTTATGTAACCCAAAACAAAGACGGCAGTGCCAAACGCAGTTTAAATCCGCGCTTTATTCCTTTGGGCAAATTTATGAAAGAGCGCAAAGCATTAAACTTCAAAAAAGAACCCTTTGCAGAGGTTGCCCTTTACTGTGACGAGCATTCCCGTTATGCAAACAGCAATATTTATAATGCCGCAGGTGCTACAAACGCTTTAATCGGCGGTCTGGAATGTGTATTGGACGCACAATACACCGCAGGCATTTTGTATACCTATCAGTTAGACGAACAGCTTAAAAATTACAAAGCAGTTTATGTGCCCGAATGGGAAGAAATCCTGCCCGAAAACAAGCAAAAACTGCTTGAATTTGCCAAAACGGGCGGTCACTTAATTGTAAGCGGTGCCAAAACCTGTATGCAATTTTCCGCCTCTCCTTTGGGCGATTTGGTTGAAAACACGCGGGTAAATCTATTGGGCAACGACCAAAGCTTTGCGTTGCTGAACGAAGGGGACACCATTAAACTTACCGAAGGAAATGGTGCACTCTGCGCTTTAGCCGATTTACGGTATCCCTTCGGCAAAGCTTACCGTACCGATTCGCTTGAAAAGGGTAAAATTACCTATATTCCTTTTGCTCTCGGCTTGAATTATTATGACCATAAAAACTATATGTTTACTGACCTGATTCGAAACATTTTAGGTACACCTGTCGTTGAAATCAACCAAAAATACATAGACATCACCTTGCAGAAGGATGCTGACGGCGTGACCGTGAACCTGATTAATCTCCTGCAGGGCAGACACAGCTTAAACTATACCGTTTACGATTTTGTGCCCGAGCGGTACGGTGTAAAGGTTAAAATCCACGGTTCTTTCACCGATGTAAATCTGCCTCTCGGCGAAGCCCACACCGTAAAAATCCACAGAGATTACGTAGAAATCGCGTTAGAAAAACTTGAAATTCATTCTTTGATTCAACTGAAAGGAGACCTAAAATTATGTTAATTTCAACCGAAATTGCTTCCGCCGCAAGGCTTGTGGGCGAAGAAAAAGCCATTGAATTTTACGCAAAGGCAGGCTTTGATGCCTGGGATTTTCCCACACATCTCATGCTTCCCTTTGATTGGGATACCATGAAATTTACCAAAACCAATCACCCTCTTGCAGGCAAGGATTATCTGAAGCATGCAAGAAGGCTTAAAAAAATCGGTGAAGACAACGGCATACATTGCAATCAGTCCCACGCACCAGCTCCGTCCTCACTCGGTATTTGTGACCATTTAAAACGTGCCATTGAATGTACCGCAGAGGTTGGTGCGGAAATTTGTGTTTTCCATCCGGACATCTACACGGATGTGGCAGGCAACACCGAGTTATTTTCAGCTCTTTTGCCCTTTGCCAAAGAGCATGGGGTGAAAATCGCCATTGAAAACCTGTTTGCCTGGGAAAAAGGAAGCCCCGATGCCTCCCCGACCGCCTGCTCAACCCCCGAAAGCTTTGACGCCCACTTAAATGCGATAAACGACCCGGATTTTGTGGCGTGTCTGGATGTGGGACATGCAGAAATGCTAAAGGATGCAACCTCTGCCACCCGATTGATTTACACTTTAGGCAATCGGTTGCAGGCCCTGCACATTCATGACAATGACCGCCATGGTGACAAACATCAGATCCCCTTTTCCATGCAAATTGATTTTGATGCCATCGTTAAAGCCCTGAAGGACATCGGCTATACCGGCTACCTCACCTTAGAAGCCGACCGTTATCTTGCTGATTTTACCCCTGAAACCGCTTTTGAGGGCTGTAAAAACTTAGCTGCCTCCGCAAGAAAACTCGCCGGCATGTTTTAAAAAGCAAAAAGACTTTCGCGAATTGCGCGAAAGTCTTTTTTTATCTACTTTAACTCCATTCTCTGTCGTTTGCCCATTCATCATTCCATTGGTCGGTGGGTTCAAACACACCCGGATATTTGTCATGAATGTGCTCCGCAATCAGTTCTTCGTTGAGTGCATCAATGCCAAGACCCGGCTTATCGGGCACATCCACAAACCCGTCTTTGAACAGCGGATTTTCAATGCCAATTGCCAAGTCATTCCACCAGGGCACGTCCACAGAATGGAATTCAACCGCCATCACATTCTGGATTGCCGCCGCAGTATGGATTGCCGCCATGCAGGCAATGGGGCTTTCTGCCATGTGAATCGCCATACCCACGCCATACTGCTCGCACAGATCTCCAAGCTTTTTGGTTTCCAATGCGCCACCGATGGTGAGCAAATCGGGATGCGCCACCGAAATACCGCCACAAGCCATCAGAGGTTCAAAATTCTTTGCCAAATAGATGTCCTCGCCCGTTGCCAGCGGTACGTTACAGCTGTTTGCAATTTTTTGGTAGTGTCCTGCCAAGTGCCAAGGCTGAATATCCTCAAGCCACGCAATATTATACTTTTCAAGGCGCTTTGCAAACTTGATGCAGTCCTCAATTGCCACATGCCCGAAATGGTCAATGGCAAGGGGCACTTCATAGCCTGCCACCTCACGCACCTGACGCACATACTCTTCTAAGTAATCCATCCCCTTTTCGGTAATATGTATACCTGTTGCATAATGGGGAATGGTAAAAATCTCATAGTTTTTGCCCAGCATCAGCTCTCTGTCAATGGAACCGCTCTGATGCTGAATGGCTTTTGCGGAGTATTTCTGAAAATCCCGAATCATCCCTAAGGGCGCATTGATACACCCCGGCTCATCATACAAAAGCTCAATTCCAAGGTCCATTTTCACAATGGTAAAGCCCATATCCATTCGTTTTTTTATGGCATGCCCCATATCGGTCCCGGTGTGCTTACCGTCCACATCGGTATCCCCGTACACACGCACCTTGTCACGGAATTTACCGCCCAGCATCTGCCAGAGCGGAACACCCCACGCCTTACCTGCCAAATCCCACAGCGCAATTTCAATCCCCGACACACCGCCACCCTGACGGGACGGACCGCCGAATTGTTTGATTCTGCGGAACAATTTGTCTACATTGCAGGGATTTTCGCCAATCAGACGGGACTTTAGCATCAGCGCATAGGTCGCACTCGAAGCATCACGCACCTCTCCATAGCCCACCAAGCCCTGATTGGTATAAATTTTAATGAGCGGACAATGCTTGGGCGCACCGTTTAAGTTTGCCACACGAATGTCTGTTATCCTAAGCGCGGACGGATTCGAACATACATTCACGTTTTCTGAAATCATTTCATTTAAATTCAGATTTTTTTCATTGGAATTCAGATTCATTTTGCATCTTCTCCTTGACATTTTCGTTTGATTTTACTATAATATAAATAATAAGGCAAATCATCAAATTTATTTCGTAATTTGCAAAATATATTTCGATTTGAGGTGAGTGCTTGCATCAGATTGTCACCGACAACACCGTTTTGCTCAAATGCTTTTACGCAAGGGTAAAAAAGGGCATCCGTTTAAACCGGATGCACCGCCACACCGAATTTGAAATTTCGATGGTTTTAAAAGGAAAAGGCGAATACACCACCGAAAAGGCTGTTTATCCCATGCAGGAGGGGGATATTTTCCTCTTTTCCACCGACGAACAGCATTGCATCACCAAAACCGAAAGCGAAGAGATGGAGCTTTTAACGTTGCAGTTTTCGCCCCGTTTTATCTGGGCAACCGGCAACCGCATGTTAGATTTTAAATTCTTAAAAATATTTTTTGACCGGAACGAAAATTTCAGCAACCGCCTCTTGGGCGATGCGCCGGAAGTACAGGCACTCCACCCTTTGCTTCGCACCATTGAAGAGGAGTTTTTAACCCGGAAGCCCGAATACGAGCTGATGGTCAAAGCCACCCTTTTATCGCTTTTGGTACACCTGATACGGGATTTTGACTATGTAAAGGATTCGGAGTATGCTTCACCCCGAAAGCAAAGCATTGAAAACATGGAAAAGGTAATGGTTTATATAGACAGTCACATCACAGACGTCTTAACCTTAGACGCGCTTTCTAAAATTGCCATGATGAGCAAAACCTACTTTTCCACAACTTTTAAGCACTTAAACGGCATCAGTCTCTGGGACTACATCACCGTAAAACGCATTGAGCTTGCCGTGGAATATTTAAAGCAAACCAACAAAACCATGCTGGAAATCGCAACCCTTTGCGGGTATAACAACACCGCAAATTTCAACCGAGCCTTCCGCAAGGTGACGGGCAAAACGCCCAAAACATACAGAAAGGATAAAGAATTATGAATTTCCAAGAAAAAATGTTACCCGTAAACAAAGAAGTCGGTACCTTTAGAGACCGCGGTTATTATACCTGGTGCGGTGCTATGACCAAGGAAGGTGACAAATACGGACTTTTGTATTCCAGATGGCCGTACAAAACCGGCATGAACGGCTGGGTTGTATGGTCTGAAATCTGCCTTGCAACCTCCGACTCTGCCACAGGCCCCTTTAAATTTGAAAAAGTTCTTTTAACCCGCGAAGAGGGTGACGAAGCCTGGGACAGAGACTGCTTCCACAACCCCTGCATTCTCTGCCACGAGGGTAAATATTATCTGTATTACATGGGCAACCACGGCAACGGCGAGTTCTGGCCCCACAGAAACAACCAGAGAATCGGCTTAGCTGTAGCCGACAGCATGTACGGTCCCTACAAGCGTATGGATAAGCCTGTTTTGGACGTTGGTGAAGAAGGCTTTGACAGCCTGATGACCTCCAACCCCACCGTGGTAAAACGTCCCGACGGCAAATTCCTTATGATGTACAAAGCGGTAAATAAAGAAGGCAATCCCCCCTGGGGCGGTGCTGTACTGGTGGGCACTGCACTGGCAGACAAGCCTGAGGGTCCTTTTGTAAAGGCAAATGTACCGCTGATGTACAACCCCAACAATTTCTTCTCTATTGAAGACCCGGGTCTTTTCTATTACAACGACACCTGCTACTGCTTGGTTAAAGATATGCATGGCTTTTTCACCAAAACCAACGAAAAATCCATGGCTCTCTTTACCGCAGAGGACGGTCTTTATAAATTTGAACCCTGTGAAGATTTTCCGCTGGCATCCGACAGAACGGTTAAATTTACAGACGGCACAACCATGAAAATGTGCAATTTGGAAAGACCGCAGGTTTATATTGAAGACGGCAAGCCGAAAGTGCTTTGCTGTGCCGTTGCGGAGGACCCGGAATGGAAAATAACCTACAACATCCAGATTCCGCTGGATTTTGAATAATACTTTTGGAGGAACCGAATGGCAAACGGACAGGAAAACATCAGAAATTTTTGCATCATTGCCCACATCGACCATGGCAAATCCACGCTGGCTGACCGCCTGCTGGAAGAAACGGGTGTGTTAACCGCCCGTGAAATGGAAGAGCAAATCTTAGACAATATGGATTTAGAGCGAGAGCGCGGGATTACCATCAAGGCCCGCGCTGTTCGGCTTGTTTATAAGGCGGATGACGGCAAAGAATATCTTTTAAACTTAATCGACACCCCCGGACATGTGGACTTCGGCTACGAAGTATCCCGTTCTCTTGCGGCATGCGAAGGAGCAATTTTAGTCGTGGATGCGGCTCAGGGAATTGAAGCGCAAACCCTTGCCAACACCTATCTTGCTTTGGAACACGATTTGGAATTGGTGCCGGTTATCAACAAAATAGACTTACCCTCGGCACGTCCCGATTATGTAAAAAATGAAATTGAGGACATCATCGGCATTGAAGCCCAGGACGCACCGCTCATTTCCGCAAAGCAGGGCATCAACATCCATGAGGTGTTGGAAAAGGTGGTGTCGGGCATCCCTGCCCCAAAAGGCGACCCCGAAAAGCCTTTGCAGGCGTTGATTTTTGACTCGTATTACGATTCATACAAAGGCGTAATTGTGTATGTCCGCGTAAAAGAAGGCTCTGTAAAGCCGGGCATGAAAATCCGCTTTATGGCAACCAATAAAGAGTTTGAAGTGGTGGAAACAGGCTACATGAAGCCTCAGGGCTTAGTGCCTGCAGACAGCCTTTCCTGCGGTGAGGTAGGTTATATTGCTGCCTCTATCAAAAACGTAAAGGATACCCAGGTAGGCGACACCGTAACCAACGCAAACAAGCCTGCATCCGAGCCGCTTCCCGGCTATCGCAAGGTTAACCCGATGGTTTTTTGCGGTATCTATCCTGCAGACGGCGCCAAGTACGGTGACCTGCGCGATGCTTTGGAAAAACTGCAGTTAAACGATGCGGCACTCATTTTTGAAGCCGAAACCTCCCAGGCATTAGGCTTTGGTTTCCGATGCGGTTTCTTGGGACTTTTGCATATGGAAATCATTCAGGAGCGGTTAGAGCGTGAGTTCAACTTAGACTTAGTGACCACCGCCCCCAGTGTAATTTATAAAATCATCAAAACCAACGGTGAGGTTATGAATCTGGATAACCCCACAAACATGCCCTCACCCACCGAAATTGAGTATATGGAAGAGCCCATTGTAACCGCCTCCATTATGATGCCTGCCGAATACATGGGCAACATCATGGAGCTTTGTCAGGAGCGCAGAGGCGTGTATTTAAACACCGAATACATTGACTCCGACCGTGTAACCCTGACCTATGAGATGCCCCTCAACGAAATCATTTACGACTTTTTCGATGCATTAAAATCCCGCACCAAGGGCTATGCGTCCTTTGACTATGAATGGAAGGGCTATCAGCGCTCCAATCTGGTAAAACTGGATATCTGGTTAAACGGTGAGGTGGTAGACGCTCTCTCGTTTATCATCCATTCCGAAAAGGCTTATGCAAGAGCCAGAAAAATTGCAGAAAAATTAAAGGAAGAAATCCCGCGCCAGCTGTTTGAAATTCCCATTCAGGCAGCAATCGGCAACAAAATCATCGCCAGAGAGACCGTTAAAGCCATGCGCAAAGACGTATTGGCAAAATGCTACGGCGGTGACATTACCCGTAAGAAAAAACTGCTTGAAAAGCAGAAAGAGGGTAAAAAGAGAATGCGTCAGGTCGGCTCTGTAGAAGTGCCTCAGGAAGCATTCATGGCAGTACTGAAATTAGATTAAAAAAGGAGGCGTACCATGCAGGACATTGGTTTATACATTCATATTCCCTTTTGCTTGCAAAAGTGCGCCTACTGCGATTTTTTGTCCTTTGGCGACCACACCCAAAAGGAAACTTATATGAAAGCTCTTTACAAAGAGCTTTCTTCTTTACAAGACCTTTGTAAAGACAAAACCGTTTCTACCGTCTATATCGGAGGCGGCACGCCTACGGTGCTTGAAACTTCCGAATTGGAACAGCTTTTGGAAGCGGTACACGCCTTTCCTTTAACTCCCGATGCGGAAATTACCGTTGAAGCCAATCCCGAAACGGTAAGCCTGCCTAAAATGCGTGCCTTAAAGAAAGGCGGTGTCAACCGCATCAGCCTTGGCGTGCAGGCAATGGACGACGAAATTTTACAGAAAATCAACCGTCCGCACAACGTGCTTAAAGTACTGGAAAGCTATGCAGCCCTTACCATCGCAGGCTTTACCAACATCAGCTACGATTTGATTTTCAACCTGCCCGACCAGTCCCAAGAATGCTTTTTAAACGGTCTGCAGATGCTTTTAAAGCTAAATCCTAAGCACATTTCGCTCTACAGCCTGCAGTTGGAAGAAGGCACACCCCTTTTTGAAAAGCAGGACAGCTACCTCTTTTTAGAAGAGGATGCCGAGCGGGAAACCTATCATAAAGCCCGTGCCATTTTAGCTGAAAACGGCATTTTTCAGTACGAAACCTCGAATTTTTCATTGCCGGGCTTTGAATCCAAGCACAACAACCGCTACTGGGAGGGCAAAGAATATTTGGGCGCAGGACTTGGCGCGTCCTCGTATTTTGAGGGTGTCCGCTATGAAAATCCTTTGGATTTTGATGCCTATTTTGCCCATTGCGAACATTTTTTCCCCCTGCACACAAAAGGCACTCCCCTTTCGGATGCCGAACGGCAAAGCGAGTTTTTCTTCTTAGGCTTACGCAAAACAAAAGGCGTGTCCCTTTCGGATTTTGAGAAAAGGTTTGGGCAGAGCGCCGAATCGGTATACGGAAACGCGATTGAAAAGCACTTAAAAAACGGACTATTAGAGCAAACGGACGACAACCTCCGCTTAACTGAAAAAGGCATAGACCTTGCGAATCAAGTCTTTCAGGACTTCATATAAAAGCAACACCGTGTCAATGACACGGTGTTATTTTTATATGTTGTTTTTATTCTGCTGTTTGTTCTGTTGTTTCGGTCGCTTCGTGCTTTGGCTCTTCCGTCTTTAAGGAAGAAATCATCTGCACCGAATATTTGCCGTCCTCGCACAAAAGCTCCAAAACTGCCTTGTCGCTTAAATAAAATGCACCCGAAAAGGAAATTTCCTTTTCTGCTTCGTCTGTTGCTACCACCGTGAATTTTTCGTTTGCAGGGGCTTGTAATGCCACCGAAACCTCTGCACTCGGCATCAGCTCACCGGCTAAAGCCACAGGCATATCGTAATCACCACTGCCCGACTTCAATTCAACGGTATAAAAAGGCATCTGGGTTTCATTCTGAATGCGAAGTGCATAGGTCTTTTTGTCCGCATCCTTTTTCGGTTTCACTTTCTTTACCGGCTCCTGTGCCAGAGAATCCAGAATGCGGATTTGCTCGTCCATCTGCTGAATCAGCTTCTTCACGTCCTTTTTGCTGTAATCATCAAATTTCGCATCTATCACTCTGCCTGCAGAACGGTACACCTTCCCCGCCTCTTCATAAAGCTTTACCGCAGAATCATCAGACACCGCCACAAACGGTGCCGCTTCATCATACACCTGTTCAAGCTCCTCAAATGTTTTAATTGCATCGGCAATCGTGCCATCATCTGCGTTACATCCCATAACCCAAAATGCCATAGCGACACAAAACAGTATAAGTACAATTTTTTTCATTTCATAATCCTCCCTTTTTTAAATACCGACAATCAGAAGCAGATACATCAGGGGCAACGTAACAACCGAAAGAGCATGGGAAATCATCGCCATGGACGCACCCGTTTTGGTGTCTCCGCCATATGCCGCAGGATACACAATGGTATTTAAGCCCAAAGGTGTCGCAAAGGCAACCAGAGCCATGATAATAATTTCCCTGCTTGTCCCGAGGGCATAAAGCGCAAGCACCAGCACCGCAGGAATCAAAATCAAGCGGAACGCCGTTACCGCATACACCTTTTTGTTTTGTATCAGCTCTTTAAAATTGTATCCGCCAATCACAACGCCTGCCAGAAGCATAGCAACAGGCCCCTGACATTTGCTGGCATTTCCAAAAGCATTCATTAAAAAGTCCGGCATATACTGCTTTGCATTCATAAGACCTAAAAGGATGCCCAGCACCAACGAAATCATAGGGGGTGTCAGCAAGCCTTTTTTTAAGCTTTGAAGCAAGCCTGCATTCTGTTCCTTAGGCACAAGCACGAACATGCCCCAGCTGTACCCCACCGCAAGCAACGGAAAGGTAAACAGCGAATAGCGGAAGAAAAACGCCTCACCAAACACACCTAAAATAATGAAATTCCCCATAAACCCATAGTTGCCGAAGGTTAAGGCGTATTTAAAAATGTTTCGCTGATAATTGTCCGCCGGGCTGTTTAACCGCTTTGGGATAAACAGACGGGACAGCGGATAGGCAATCAGCACCGCCACCAACACAATCCCGAGTCCGTATAAAAATAAGCTTGCGTTTTCCTTA
Organism: Clostridia bacterium; assembly: GCA_017410375.1. NCBI lineage: Bacteria > Bacillati > Bacillota > Clostridia > Clostridia bacterium. The sequence goes on from JAFQQW010000059.1 coordinate 53,113, forward strand.
AAGGTTTCGGGTGTACACTGGGTCATCTGATTGAAAAGAGATAACGCAGGCACAAACGCAAAGGTCTCCAGGCGTGCTAAGGTGATGTGTGCATTATCCGGCACAATCTGCTTTTTCCGAAGCACAAAGCCCACCAGAATCATGGTAAACATCATCAGCATTTGTTTGAGTGTAAGATAAAAAATTTCCATAGATTGTCATTCCTTAACAGTTATTGATCTTTATAAAGCGGTTTAAAGCTTGTCATGTTCTGCCAGAAGAACAAGCGATAGGGATTTTCTGCATCCTGCAAAGGAAGCTCGGTTACTGCCTCTTCAGGGGTGATAAACTGATAATTTACACCGTTTTCTGTGTTTTCTGCCAGAATAATTTTGCCCACATAGTACATGGCATGTCCTAAATCCACCGAAAGCTTGCCGTCGGTTTTGGTAACCTTCGGGGCATCGTAAAGGGGTACGAGCCGAACGCCCACAATACGCATAAATCTCTCTGTGGAGGAAATTTCCATATTCACCGTTTCATTGGCATCCATATCCAGCACACAAAGCTTGTGCCAGCCGAGCGGTGCGGTTTTCTGATTTAACAGATACTCTGTAATTTTGCCCTGTGCATAAACCTCTATCGTCATATTTGCAGAGGCGGTTGTATAGGACGCCGAATAAAATTCAACTGCATATTTACCTTGCTCAGGCGCCTGCAAAGTATATTTCACCTTCACATCTTCCCATTTGATGTTTTCTGAGCCGGTGCCGTCCAGATACGTGTTCTTTACAGGTGTGTTGGAATCCTTCCACACACCGCCTGCATATTCTGCTTTTGTTCTGTCCAGCATAATCTGTCCGCTTACATTTTCATTATTTACAAAAATCGCATGCTTTGCATTCTGGGGTAGTGCAAAAGACGTCATGTCTTTTAACGCCCGTTGCAGAACACTTTCGTTTATCAGCGCATCGGTGTCGTGAATCATAATTAAAGAATCGGAAACTGTTACCCCGTATCCTGCCTTTTTCAGGTCGTCCGCGGTTATATACACAGCATCCTCTTCCACATCCGCCACAATGCCTGCATCTATCTTTAACGCCTGATACGGAATGTAATACACCCCATCCTCATAATACGGCACCACTTGCTCATTGTTTTTTTCAAAGATGTAGGGGCTGTTTTTATACATAAAAATGCAGTTGCTGAGCATAACGCTTACCGCCTCATACACCGCATGTACCTCTTCATCATTGAGACGGAATCTGGATACGCGAAAATGCCCCGTCTGTCCTTCAACAGATTTTAAGGTCACCTTAAGCACTTCTCCTGCGTTTAGACTGTACCGTCCCAAAGAAAGCCACGCATCTGCAGAATTTACCGAGGTATCCAGCTCAACGGTTTTTTGCGTACCGTCGGGCAATTCGATAAGATAGGTTTGCTTTGAAACGTTACCGCCTGAGGGGAGATTCCGCCATTCCAGACGATACTGCCCCGTAAGCTCTGCCGGGATTTCCCAGTAAACCTCTATCGGCTCGCTGTCTTTTGTCAGCGTGGTATAGTAGGCATTCTCCAACAAACCGGATGTTTTCCATCTGCTTTCATCATACCGCACCGCATCGGTCAGAATAAAGTGCGGACCGTTTAAGGGGTCAACACCTCTGTAATTTTCGTATTTACGCACCCCTTCGCTTTCGGGTAGCACCAATCCTTCCTGTCTGTAAAATTCCAGACAATCTATCGAAAGAATTGTCTCTCCGTTCGACGCGGATTCCACCGCCACATAGGCGTAATCTGAAATCTCAATATCGGTAAGCGCAACTTCTGTCCACTTTCCGCCTGCCGAAATGGCTTTATAAGCAATTTCATCACCGTTTTTATCATAAACCACAAGGCGTGCCTTGTTCAATACGCCCGAAGTTTTAAATTTGCCCTTAAAAGTGTATTTGCCGGGCAGCAGATAGTTAAATTCCTGACCTGTAGACAAGCTGTATGGCTCTGCACTCTGGTGAATGTGATAACATATACCTTCCTCGGCACGAGGTGTTTTCTGTACTCCCGAAGCCTCTAAATCCCCTTTCACTTCAAAGCCCGAGGGATATTTGCTCGCTACAGGACGATTGTTCTCAAAATTGCCGTTGCTTAAAAGATTTGTATCCTGAATGGGCAACTGATAATAACGGAAATAATCAAACTGTGAACTGCCGAACAAGCCGTTTTCATCCGCTTTATCAAAATCTACATCGTATGTCCCATCTTCATTTAAAAGCTTTTCCGGTTGTGCAAGCGCAGTCAGCCACATATAAGCCTGACCATACTCCTGCAGGTTTTCCACAGTTCCCCAAAGCTCACCGTTTAAATAGTAATTAATTCTGTCGGGCAACCATTCCATACCCATAACAAACCATTCTTCCGAGCAGTCAAAGGTAAGCTCTTTGCCATTATTTATAATTTCGCCTCTGGTGTGGTCACCCACAAAATAGTGTACGCATTGCGGTATTTTAGGATACTCCCCGTCATCTCTGGAATCAATTTCAAATATGTCAATTTCCATAAAGGTATTATTTACAGGCGCATAGGCAGGTTTAGGTGTCAACGCACCATACCCGTAACCCGAATTCCAGAACGAGGTGTGCAATCCCCTTACACCGCTGTAGGCTTTTGCACGCACTTCATAGTAGCCGTAACGCAGAGTGTGATTGGTAATGATACCACCGCCCGTAAACGCATACTGCTTCGGCGGTTCAGTTTGCTCTGTGTCTGCTTCCGCATTTGTTTCTTCAGCGGGAATTTCCGCATATTTATAATCAATATGCAAAATACCGTTTTCTACGCGGACATTTTCTTTGCGGTTTGTATCACCGCCCCGATAACCCCAGATTTCGGTATTTAACGCATCTCCGTCAAACTCGTCTGCTAAAACCAGCTGATAATCCTCGCGCGGCGGTGCCGCAAAACAATGTGCAGCACAAAAAAGCATCGTACACAATATTAAACTGCAGAAAAAAACTTTTTTCATAAATTCATTCCTTATTACCCCATATATTTCCTCATTTTAATTTTACCAAAATTTCCGAAAAAAGTCAATAAAAAACAAGTCTGAAAACTTTGCATTTTCAGACTTGCTTTCTTGTCTTTCATTAAATTTTCGTATTTTGCAGAAATTCCTGCAACCGCTCGGTTTTGGGATTGGTAAAAATTTCTTCTGCCGTACCCTCTTCCGCAATAACACCCTGGTCCATAAAAATAACTCTGTCCGAAATATTTCTGGCAAACAACATTTCGTGGGTTACAATAATCATGGTAATGCCCTCGTCCGCTAAAGACTTAATAACCTTTAACACTTCATTGGTAATTTCGGGATCAAGTGCAGAGGTCGGCTCGTCAAAAAACAGAATTCTCGGCTTTAATGCCAGCGCACGCGCAATGGATACACGCTGTTTTTGACCGCCCGACAATTCCCAGGGGTAGTTTTTCAGCTTATCCGCAACCCCGACCTTGGTTAAAAGCTCGGTTGCAGTCTTTTCAATCTCTTCAAAAATTTCTTTTTTGTTTTGCTTAAAATCAGGTCTTTCCTTCGCCAGAAGCTTGGGCGCCAACATAACGTTATCTAACACATTATACTGGGGAAACAGATTAAAGTCCTGAAACACCAGACCGAAATTTAACTGTTTTTTACGGATTTCCGCAGGCTTTGCATGCAGTTGATTTTCGCCGTCAAACAGTTCTTCACCGTCTAAGTAAATTTTACCCTTGTCTGCCTTTTCCAAAAAATTGATGCACCGCAAAAGGGTTGTTTTACCGCTTCCCGAAGAACCGATAATAGACAAAACCTCCCCCTCTTCCATAGAAAAGCTTACGTTTTTCAGTACAGAGGTTTTGTCAAAGGATTTCTGTAAATTTTTAATTTCCAATATTTTCATAACACACCTCTTACTTAAAGTAACTGAGTTTCTTTTCTATGTAGCCGAACAACAAGGTTAAAATGCCGCAGAATGCTAAGTAAAATACGCCTGAATAGAACAACGGCCACAAAATATGCTCGCTGTTCATAAAGCGTTTTGCGTTCCAGGTGATTTCGTAAATCATAATGGTGTTTGCAAGGGATGTATCTTTAACAAGGGTTAAAAACTCGTTGCTCATGGGCGGAATGATGCGTTTAACCACCTGCAACAGAATAACCTTAAAAAACACCTGGGTCTTGGTCATGCCCAACACCTGTCCCGCTTCATACTGCCCTTTCGGAATACCCTCAATACCGCCACGGTAAATTTCCGAAAAATAGCAGGAATAGTTTAACACAAACGCCATCATAACCGCAACGAACGTGTCCATGCCGTCAATTCCCAAAAGCCCGGGACCGAAGCCGAACACCACCAGCTGTAACATCAGGGGCGTACCGCGGATAATCCAGATTAAAATTTTAATAGGCCACTTGATTACCGCAATCTTGCTCATAGAGCCAAAAGCGATTAAAAGGCCTAACGGGATTGCCATAAGCAACGTCAGCCCGAATATTTTCAGTGTCATCATCAAGCCTTCCAGCAGGCTGAGTGTAACTGTTATAAACATTGACATTTCCTGTTCTTCCTTTTGTTTTACTTTTTAAAAAGGCAGAATTGCTTCTGCCTTTTTCAATCACTTACTATTCAAGCTTTCTGTTCAATTACAGAGCAAGGTTCAGGCCGTACTTTTCAGCCAATGCATCCAAAGTGCCGTCAGCCTTAAGCTCGTCGATGATGCCGTCAACCTTAGCAGTCAGGTCGGAATCACTTCTGAAGCCGATACCATATTCTTCAGAGGTCAGTTCTACAGCATAGCCCATATCTTCATAAGAAGTACCGTCAGCTGTCATGGATTTAGCCATGGTAATATCAATTACGCAAGCATCAGCCTGACCGCCTGCAACCGCCAGCAATGCATCAGACTGCAAAGCAACGGGCGCATAGTTTGCATCTAAGCCGTTTTCCTTGATTGCGGTTTCACCTGCAGAGCCTGCTTCAGCCGCAAATTTCAGATCCTTCATGCTTTCAGCATCCTTGTACTGTTCAAGCATATCTTCTTTCATAACAACAACCTGTGCATTCTTAACGTATGCCTTGGATACAGCGCAGTTTTTCTTAACTTCGTCCGAAATGGTCATACCGTTCCAGATGCAGTCGATTTTGTTGGAATCTAAGGTTACAAACTTTGTATCCCAGTTGATTTCAATAAATTCCGCTTCAACACCGAGCTTTTCGCAAACTGCTTCAGCAAATTCGGTATCAAAACCGGTGAGCTTGCCGTCTTCCATGTAGTTCATGGGTTCATAAATGGTGTAACCGATGAGCATTTTGCCGTTTTCTTCAATTCTTGCGGTATCGGTTAATTCTTCATTGCCTCCGCAAGCAACAAGACCCAGCATCATGATTGCTGCCAGAGCCAGTACGAGTAATTTTTTCATAATTTTCAAATCCTTTCTGATTTTAGTCTATTGCCATTTTAGCATATTAGCGGACTAAAGTCAATACCTTTTAAAGATTTTTTTCTTAACGAAAATTTTTCGTGCAGATAAAGGTTGCTTTTCATGCCAAAAAAGTGTATAATCATTGTCGGTGGTGATGAAATGATAACCTTATCCAAAATTGCAAAGCTGGCACACGTTTCGGTTTCAACCGTTTCCAAGGCGTTTTCCATGAGTGCCGAGGTCAGCGAAGAAACCCGTGATGCTGTTTTTGATATTGCAAAGCAGTACGGTGTTTTCAAAAAATATTACAGAGCAAAATATCCAAAGCATATTATTGCGGTTATCTGTCCCGAATTTGAGGGCAGAGACTACTCTACCGCACTGACCGCTCTGCAAAAGTATCTTTCGGCGCACAACTGTGAAATCTGTGTTGCCTCCACCAACTTTTCATCCGAAACCGAAAAAGAGCTTTTGGATTACTACAACAGCTATGCCACGGTAGACGGCATTATTTGTATCGGCTCAAGCGGTGCTGTTTCGTACAGCGGTGAAATTCCCGTCGCCCATATTTGCCACAGCTTAAGCGATGCTGAAATTTCCGTCAATGCCTCTTATGATGACGGATATAAACAAGCAATCGCCCACCTGAAGGAAAGCGGCGTACAAACCATCGGTCTTTTAATTGAACCGCATACCGTATCCACACTCGAAACACTTACAAATCTTTGTCTGGAAACAGGCTATACCGAAAAAGATCTTTTCAAAAGCACCTCCCATGCCCGTTTTAACGAAGGCGGATATGAGGCGATGGAACAGCTTTTTAAAAAGAATCAGATTCCCGAAGCCATCATCTGTGCTTATGATAACATTGCCATCGGTGCCATGCGGTGTATTTTAGACCACGGCTTAAAAATTCCCGAGGACATTTTAGTCATCGGCAAGAACAACAACCTTGAAACCGCCTATTTAAATCCGCCGTTGGCATCTGTGGACACAAACTTAGAGCTTGCCTGCGAAAAAGCTGCAAGCGCATTGCTTGCACACCTCAACGGAAAACCCTACGACAGACACATGACCGTAAAATCGGAATTCATCCTCAGAGAATCCGCAATAAAAAAGTGAGTCGCCTTATTTTTTCTTGCTTTTTATCAAAAAAACTTTACATTAGTCTTTTTTTGTAGTATAATATAGATTAAATTCTAAAAAGAACAGGAGTTTTCGTTCATGAAAAAAATGATGTTAGGTAACGAAGCAATCGCACGCGGGCTTTATGAAAGCGGCGTAAAGGTTGTTTCCTCATATCCCGGCACCCCCAGTACCGAAATCACCGAATTTGTTGCCAAATACGATGAAGTGTACGCAGAATGGGCGCCCAATGAAAAGGTTGCGGCAGAAGTTGCAATCGGTTCGGCTATCGCAGGTGCGCGCTCTGCTGCCTGCATGAAGCATGTTGGCTTTAACGTTGCGGCAGACCCTGCATTTACCGCATCCTACACCGGCACAAACGCAGGCTTGGTGTTCTTTGTGGCGGATGACCCGGGACTGCATTCCAGCCAGAACGAGCAGGACACACGCCGGCTTGCCATCGGTGCAAAGATTCCGGTTTTAGAACCCTCTGACAGCACCGAATGTAAAGAATTCACAAAACTTGCCTTTGAGCTTTCCGAGAAATTTGACACCCCCATTATTCTCCGTCTTTCCACCCGTGTGGCGCACTCCCAGAGCCTGGTTGAGCTGTGTGACAGAGAAGAGCTTTCAAACAAGCCCTATAACAAAGACCCCATGAAGTATGTTATGATGCCCGGTATGGCAAAGGTACGTCATACATATGTGGAAAAGCGCTTGAAGGATATGGCAGAATATGCAAAAACTGCATCCTTTAACCGTGTGGAAGAGGGCGATCCGGAAATGGGTATCATCGCTTCGGGTATTGCGTATGAATATGCAAAAGAAGCAATCCCCTCCGCTTCCTTCTTAAAGCTTGGCTTAACCTATCCCCTTTGCGCAGAGCAAATCAAAGCCTTTGCCGCATCGGTTAAAAAGGTATATGTAATAGAAGAATTAGAACCCGTTACCGAAGAATTCTGCAAAGAAAACGGCATTGAAGTGATTGGTAAGGACATTTTGAGTGTGGAAGGCGAATACAGCACCGAGCTGATTAAAAAAGCAATCCTTGGCATAGACGACACCGTTTACACCCAGGACGAACAGCTTCCCAACCGTCCGCCCATCATGTGCCCGGGTTGCCCCCACAGAGGTGCGCATTATGTGCTTAAAAAGCTAGGCGTTACCGTTACCGGTGACATTGGTTGCTACACCTTAGGTGCGCTTCCGCCCATGCAGAGCATGGACACCTGTATTTGTATGGGTGCAAGTGTCAGCATGGTACACGGCTTTGGCTTGGCTGACGAATCCTTTAAAAACAAGACGGTCGGCATCATCGGTGACTCTACCTTTATTCACAGCGGTATCACCGGATTGATTAACATGATTTACAACAAGGGTGCAGGTACTGTGATTATCTTAGATAACTCCATCACAGGTATGACCGGTCACCAGCAGAACCCCACCACCGGCTACACCTTAAAGGGCGAGCCTACCAACATGATTAACTTGGAAAAGCTTTGTGAAGCCCTCGGCATCAACCGCGTTCGTGTGGAAGATCCCTTTGACTTAGTCGGCTTTGAAAAGGCTGTTAAAGAAGAAATTGCGGCAGATGAACCGTCTGTTATTATTTCCAGACGTCCCTGTGCATTGCTTAAAGAAGTTAAATTCCCCGGTCCCATTGCAATTGATCCCGCAAAATGCGTAAACTGCAAGATGTGTATGAAGATTGGTTGCCCGGCTATCGTATTAAAGGACGGCAAGCCCAGCATCGACAGCACCCTTTGCAACGGCTGCGGACTTTGCACCAGAGTATGTAAGCCCGGTGCGATTGGATAAGGAGGCGTTTAAAATGACAAAAAATATTATTATTGTTGGTGTAGGCGGTCAGGGCACCTTGCTTGCAAGCCGTATCTTAGGTGCTGCCGCAACCATTAAGGGGTATGACGTAAAGGTGTCCGAGGTGCATGGTATGGCACAGCGTGGCGGCAGTGTTATTACCTATGTAAAATACGGTGAAAAGGTACACTCGCCCATCGTGGCACAGGGCACTGCAGATATTATCTTGGCATTCGAAATGTTGGAAGGCTTCCGTTATCTGCCCTATCTTAAAAAGGACGGCGTGCTTATTGTAAACCGCCAGACCATCGACCCCATGCCGGTTATTACGGGCGCAATGGAATATCCGAAGGATATTTTAGAAAAAATTCAGGAAAAGAACATTAAGATTATTTGCGTAGATGCACTCGCTAAAGCATTGGAAGCGGGCAACGCAAAGGCTGTAAACGTGGCACTCATCGGCTCGCTCGCAGCCTCCTCGCCCATTGAAAAGGACGTTTTCATTGAAGCTTTGGAACAAACCGTTCCGCCTAAGTTCTTAGATTTAAATAAAAAAGCCTTTGAGCTTGGCTACAACGGCTAATTCATAAACCATTCAGTCTGCTGAAACAAAATGTTTCAGCAGGCTTTTTTTATGCATATTTTTCTAAAAGTGGGCTAAACTACTCGCAGGTGAAAACAATGAAATCCAAAAATCCACGCATTCTGTACCTGTCTTTTCTCCTGCTCTGTCTGCTGGTTTGTGGCATATTTTTAGCAAGGACAGTTGTACAATTTAAGAATCAAAGTGCAAAGCTTTTGGCAGAACGAAAGCCCTACACCTTTGAATTTAACACCCTTTATTCCCTTTGCGGACATACCGACACCCATACTTACCCGAACAAGCAGGCAGTTACCGACCTTACAGAGGTTAAAAATCACTTTCCCGACTGGCGCGTAAGTCAGGGAACAGATAAAATCATATTAAACCGAACGGTTAAAAGCTACTGCAATCTGCACTATTTTGCCGTTTTATCGGAGGACACCATTCGCATCACCTATCGGGACGGCACCTTAAAAGAAGAAATTGACGCCCGTTCCCTTTCCCTTTCCGAGGAAGAAACAGCATGGCTGAAAAACGGTGTCTATTTAGACGGCAAAGAAGCACTAAACGCATTTATCGAAGACTTTAACAGCTAAAGGAGATTGATCAAATCATGCATTTTTCTGTTCCTACCTCCATTCACTTCGGCAACAAATCAGAAACCGCGCTTCAAAGCTACGAAAATCCTTTCGTGGTGGCAGATGCTTTTTTTAAAGACACACCCATGTTAAATGCATTACTGCAAAACTTTAAAAGCTACACGCTGTTTACCGATTTTACCCCCGACCCTACTTTGGAATCGGTGGCAAAGGGTGTACACGCATTTCAGAACGCAAATTGTAAAAGCTTGCTCGCAATCGGCGGCGGTTCTGCCATTGACACCGCCAAAGCCATTTTGTTTTTTTCCGAATCGGATGCAAAGCTTGCAGTCATTCCCACCACCAGCGGTACAGGCTCTGAAGTGACCGCCTTTTCGGTGGTTACCGACACAAACACACGCACCAAATACCCTTTAATTTCCGACCGCATGCTTCCCCATACCGCCATTTTGGATTTTGATTTTATTCGCTCTCTCCCCCCTGCCATCACCGCAGACACGGGTGCAGATGCCCTTTGTCACGCTTTGGAAAGCTATGTTTCTTTAAATCACAATCCCTTTTCGGACGCGTTGGCAGAAAAGGCTGTTTTAATGATTATGCAGTCCCTTTTTAAGGCGTTTAACGGTGACCAAGAAGCGAAAGAAGCCATGCACTATGCCTCCACCATGGCAGGCATTGCCTTTAACAGCGCAGGCCTCGGGCTTTGTCACGGGCTTGCCCACGCCTTAGGCGCCCGTTTTAAAATTCCTCACGGCAGAGCCAATGCCCTTTTAATCCTGCCCACCATTGCCTTTAACACCCGGGACGCAAAAACCGAGGCAAGGTATGCAACCCTTTCCCGCCTTTTGGGCAACGAGGGCGGTCAGGCAATCCTGGTCCGAAAGCTGATTGCAGACATCCGCCGACTGTTTTTAAAAATCGGCATTCCTCAGCATCTTGACATAGACAAAACCGCCTTTGAAAAAGAGCAAAACACCATTGCATCGGCAGTTTTGCAGGATGCCTGTACTCAATCCAATCCGCACCCCGTAACCGAACGGGACATCTTAAATCTTTACATGGAAGTGATGTAAATGGAAGACAAGCAAAGAATCATTCAGGAATTTGTACCCGGCAAGCAAATCACTCTTGCCCACCTGATTGCAAGCCCCACAGACGAAATTTTTCAAAAGCTGGGCTTGGATGCAGACAGCTTTAATGCCATCGGTGTTTTAACCATCACCCCATCTGAGGGCGCAATCATCGCTGCAGATGTTGCCACCAAAGCATCAGACGTACACATCGGCTTTATTGACCGCTTTAACGGTGCACTGGTTTTAACGGGAGATGTCAGTTCGGTGGAATCGGCACTTAACGATATTATGTCTGTCATGGAAAATCAGATGGCATTCACCCCTGCCCGTATTACCCGCACATGAAGAAAATTATTTTTATGGGCAAAAGCCAAAGCGGAAAGACAACCCTTTGCCAAAAGCTGCATAAACTCGCAGTACAATATCGCAAAACCCAGGCAATCGAGCAATACGCAAACGCCATTGACACCCCCGGAGAATATCTGGAAAACCGCCACTATTATTCGGCACTCATTGTGTCTGCGGCAGATGCAAAGGTGATTGCGGTGGTTGCAGACCCCTTAGCCCCCGAAAACTACATTCCGCCTGCCTTTGCCATGACCTTTTCCCGTCCCGTAATCGGCATTGTCACAAAGATTGGCGTGGCAACTAAACTGCAGATTCAAAAAGCGGAAACTGCCTTGAAAAACGGTGGTATTACAAAAATTTTTAAGCTGGACAGCATAGAAGAAATCGGCTTAATCCCCTTATTTTCTTACTTAGAGGAGGTGTAGCATGGAAGAAAGCTTGCTTAGTGTGGGAGTGGATTTAGGCACCAGCACCACCCAGATTATTTTTTCGCGTCTGCACCTTAAAAACAAGGCAAGCGGCGCAAATGTACCGCGCATGGAGATTGTGCAAAAGGAAATCCTTTATAAAAGCGATATCCATTTTACGCCCCTTTTATCCCCCACAACCATAGATACTGAAAAAGTGCTTAACATCTTAAAAGCCGAGTACCAAAAAGCAGGCTTTTTACCTGCAGATACCGACACAGGTGCAGTGATTATCACCGGTGAAACGGCACGCAAAGAAAATGCCTCCGCCGTTTTAAATATACTTTCTGAATTTTCAGGCGACTTTGTGGTAGCAACCGCAGGCGCGGATTTAGAAAGCATTCTCTCTGCCAAAGGCGCAGGCATTGATGCTTTGTCCAAGGAACACCGTCTTTTTATCGCTAACGCAGACATCGGTGGCGGTACCACAAACATCGCGGTATATAAAAACGGCGTTTTGCAGAACACTGCCTGCTATGACATTGGCGGAAGGCTCATCCGCTACGACCAAAACCGCACGGTTACCTACATTGCACCCAAGCTCAAGGAAATCATACGTCAGGAAAACCTTTCTTTAAAAGAAGGAGTTCCCTTAAACATGACAGACCTTTCCAAACTGCTCGACCTGATTGTTTCCGCCCTGGAAAATGCCTTTGGCATAAAGCAAAGTAAATATCATGACCTGCTTGTCACCCACAAAGGGTTAACCGCTCCGGATAAACTTACGCATATTTCTTTTTCGGGCGGTGTGGCAGAGGGCATTTACAACCACCTTGAAAATCCCTTTGCCTTTGGAGATATTGGCGTATTTTTGGCAGAAAAAATCAAAAATTCTGCCCTTTTTCCCCGATATACCTTGCAAAAAGGTACAGAAACCATTCGGGCAACGGTAGTGGGTGCAGGCAGTCATGCCGTTTCCTTAAGCGGAAGTACCGTCTTTTTTGACCCAAAAGTACTCCCTCTTAAAAACCTGCCCGTCACCATCCTTTCTTCTAAAACCCTGCCCGAAAGAACAGAGGACACAATGACTCTTTTTTCGGTTCGGGATGTGGAGGATTTAAGCTTTGCAGGACTGAGTAGCCTGGCAGACCATCTGCAGAAAATCCTGCACCCTGCCCTAAACCCTGTTGTTTTGAATTTTGAAAAAGACATCGGCAAAACCTTAGGCTACATGTTAAAAAGCCGAATGCCCGATAAAACAATTCTCAGCATGGACAGCTTAAAAGTCTCGGAAAGTGACTATGTAGATATCGGTAAACCCGCCCCCGGAGGCTCTGTGCTGCCGGTGGTCATCAAAACATTACTTTTTCAATAAAAGGAGAGAACCAAATGCTTTTAAAAACCGTACTGTTTGGCGAAACCTACGCCTTTAAAGATGTTAAGGAAGTGTTAGCCAAAGCCAACGAAGAAAAATCAGGGGATATTTTAGCGGGTCTTGCCGCCAAAAGCGCTGAAGAGCGGGTTGCAGCAAAAATTGTTTTAAGCAACTTAACCTTAAGGGATCTGCGGAACAACCCCGTCGTCCCCTATGAATTGGATGAGGTCACCCGTATCATTCAGGATGATTTAAACATCCCCATTTACAACGCCATTCAAAACTGGACGGTCGCCGAGCTTCGGGAGTGGATTTTAAGTGAAAGCACCACCGAAGCAGACATCAAAAAGGTGTCCCGGGGCTTAACCTCTGAAATGGTGGCAGCGGTAACCAAGCTGATGAGCAATTTAGATTTGGTGTATGCCGCCTCCAAAATCCGCATCACCGCCCATTGCAACACCACCATCGGAAAGCGTGGCACCCTCTCCTGCCGACTTCAACCCAACCACCCCACCGATAACCCCGACGGTATTATGGCATCGGTTTTAGAGGGGTTAAGCTACGGTGCAGGGGATGCGCTGATTGGTTTAAATCCCGTGGACGATTCTGTACAAAGCGTGTCCGAGGTGTTAAAGCGGTTTGACGACATTAAAAACCGCCTTGCCATTCCCACCCAGATTTGTGTGCTCGCCCATGTAACCACCCAAATGGAAGCCATTCGGCAGGGCGCACCCACCGACCTGATTTTCCAGTCCATTGCAGGTAGTGAAAAAGGAAACTCCGCATTCGGCTTTAACGCCAAAACCATAGAAGAGGCGCGTCAATTAGCGCTTTCCCACGGCACAGCTGAAGGACCGAATGTCATGTATTTTGAAACAGGTCAGGGCTCGGAGCTTTCCTCCGAAGCACACCACGATGCCGACCAGGTGACCATGGAGGCGCGTTGCTATGGCTTTGCCAAGCATTTTTCGCCTTTTTTGGTCAACACAGTGGTGGGCTTTATCGGACCTGAGTACCTTTATGACGGCAGACAGGTCAACCGTGCAGGTCTTGAGGACCATTTTATGGGCAAGCTCACCGGCATCTCCATGGGCTGCGATGCCTGCTATACCAACCACATGAAGGCAGACCAGAATACAATAGAGGACTTGTCCGTTCTTTTAACCGCTGCAGGCTGTAACTATTTCATGGGCATTCCCCACGGGGATGACGTAATGCTCAATTACCAGACCACAGGCTTCCACGAAACCGCGGCATTGCGCGAAATTTTCGGTTTAAAGGCAATCGAACCGTTTCATAACTGGTTGCTTAAACACGAATTTATAACCCCCAACGGCAAGCTCACCGCAAAAGCAGGTGACGCTTCTGCCTTATTGTAAGAAAGAGGTGAACTTATGCAGGAAACAGAGCTTAAAGCATTGGTAGAAGAAATGGTACGCAAAATGACCAATCCCAACCACCATGACAGCTTAACGGTAGAAAAAAGTGTGGTGCACACCACCGACCCGACCACCAACCCCTCGGTGGTGGAGGACGGAATACTTCCCGACATTTCAAAGATAGATTTAAAAACGCAATATTTAGTAGACAACCCAAAAGACAAAGAGGCATTTATGGAATTTAAGTCCAAAACCCCTGCCCGTATCGGCATCGGCAAAGCTGGCGCGCGGTATAAGACCGAAACCATGCTTCGGGTGCGTGCAGACCATGCGGCAGCGCAGGATTCGGTGTTTTCGGATGTATCAGAGGATTTTGTAAAGGCGCAAAACTATGTGGCAGTACAAACCCTTTGTGAAAGCAAAGACGAATATATCACCCGTCCCGACAAGGGCAGACGGTTTTCGGGCAATCAGTTAGACATTATCCGAAAAACCATTCCAAACGGCACAAAGGTTGCCATTGTCATCGGTGACGGTTTGTCCTCTGCCGCGATTGAAGCCAACGCCAAAGAAACCGTTCCTGCCATCCGTCAGGTTTTAAGCGCCCACGGTATGACCATCGGCGACATTTTGTTTGTAAAATACTGTCGGGTAGGTGCAATGGATGCCATCGGTGAGGTTACGGGCTGTGAAGTAATTTGTCTGCTTGTGGGAGAACGTCCCGGTCTGGTTACTGCCGAATCCATGTCCGCCTATGTTGCCTACAAGCCCTGTCACGGGCTTTCAGAATCCAAGCGCACCGTGATTTCCAACATCCACAAAGGCGGTACACCACCCGTAGAAGCAGGCGCGCATATTGGTGAACTGATTTTAAAAATGCTGGAGAAAAAAGCTTCAGGCATTGATTTAAAGTGAGGTAAGCCATGAAAAACGATAAATTATACCCCACCGTTCTGTCGGTTAAAATCATTTCCAATGTGAATCCCGATTTGTTGCAGAATTTAAATATCCCTGCAGACCACCGAAGCATCGGTATTTTAACCTGCGACATGGATGACCCCACCTATGTGGCTCTGGATGCCGCCACAAAAGCGGCAGAGGTGCAGGTGGTGTATGCAAAATCCATGTACGCAGGCTCGGCAAACGCCTCTACAAAGCTTCAGGGCGAGGTTATCGGGATTTTAAGCGGTAAAACGCCCGATGCGGTAAAAAGCGGTATGGACGCCGCCCTTACCCACTTAAAGCAGGACGTTTATTTTGTAAGCGCAAATGAAGAAGATTCCATTCCCTACTTTGCCCACACCATATCCCGTACGGGAAGCTATCTGTCTAAAGTAGCAGGCATAAAAGAGGGCGAGCCGCTTGCCTACCTCATTGCACCGCCGTTAGAAGCAATCTACGGTTTAGATGCCGCCCTGAAAGCGGCAGATGTCAAACTGGTTGCCTTTTACGGACCGCCCTCTGAGACCAACTTCGGCGGAGGCCTTTTAACCGGCACCCAATCGGCATGCAAAGCAGCGGCAACCGCCTTTGCGGATGCCGTTACGCAAATCGCGATTACCCCAAAGGAGATGTAAACTATGAATGCATTAGGCTTAATTGAAGTCATCGGATACCCTTGCGCAATCGATGCGGCAGATGCCGCCGCAAAATCCGCAAGCGTTAAAATACTCGGCATCAGCAAAATCGGAAGCGGTATGCTCACCGTCCAGCTTTCAGGCGATGTGGGTGCGGTGCAGTCTGCCGTTTCCGCAGGTGCGCTTTCGGCACAAAAGGTGGGAAAAGTACTGTATACCCATGTAATCCCCAGAGCAGACAGCCAGCTGACCGAAAAGAACATTGTTCCGTCTCACGAGGCTGTAAAGCAACCTGCAAAGCCTGCTGTAAAGGGAAAGGAGGAGCAAGGTGATCAACGTAAAGGATAAGGATTTAATGTCGGTGCAGGAGGCACGCGAGCTTTTAAAAAATGCCAAATGTGCGCACGATACGCTGTCCTCTTTTTCGCAGGAGCAGTTAAACACCATTATAAAAGCCGTTTCCGAGGCAGGCATGCAATACAAAGCCCACCTTGCCAAAATGGCAGTAGAGGAAACGGGCTTTGGCAACGCAAAGGACAAGGAACTTAAAAACCAATTTGCGGCGCAGGATATTTATAATGCCATCAAAGACACCCCTGCCGTCGGCATTTTGCGGGATGACACCCAAAACAAGGTTTTGGATATTGGTGTCAGTGTAGGGGTAATTTGCGGTATTGTACCGTCGACAAACCCCACCTCCACCGTCATTTTCAAAACACTGATTGCGTTAAAGAGCGGAAACTGCATTGTTTTTTCACCCCATCCGGGTGCTAAAAACTGCATTTTGGAAACGGTAAAAATCCTATCGCAGGCGGCAGAAGATGCAGGCTGTCCAAAGGGTGCGGTCTCCTGCCTTTCCATCCCCACTCCGGCAGGCACAAACGAGCTGATGACCCACAAAACCACCGCGCTGATTTTAGCCACCGGCGGACCGGGCATGGTGCGGTCTGCCTACTCCTCGGGTAAACCTGCCATCGGCGTGGGTGCAGGCAACGGACCTGCCTTTATCGACAAAAGCGCCGATATTAAAACAGCAATAAAGCGGATTTTTACCTCCAAAACCTTTGACAACGGCACCATTTGTGCGTCCGAGCAGTCTATCATCATTGAAAAAAGCATTCAATCGCAAGTAGAAGCGGAAATTTCAGCACAAGGCGGTTATATTTTAAACGAATCCGAAAAAGAAAAGCTAAGTGGATTTATTTTACGCCCCAACGGAAGTATGAATCCTGCAATTGTGGGTAAAACAGCATTGGAGATTGCACGACTTTCGGGGCTAAGTGTGCCTGAAAACACCGCTGTGCTTCTGGCGCGGGAAACCAAAGTAGGCTTTGGTGTACCCTTTTCCCAGGAAAAGCTTGCACCTGTCTTAGGCTTTTATGTGGAAAACTCTGTAGAGGACATTCAAAAAAAGGTTATCGAAATCTTAAAATTTGAGGGTGCAGGACACACCTTTGCCATTCACGCAGAAAACAAAGAACTGATTCGGCAATTTGCCCTGTCTGTCCCCGTTTCCCGTATTCTGGTCAACACCCCTGCCGCTTTGGGCGGTATCGGCAAAACCACCAATCTGTTTCCGTCTCTTACCTTAGGATGCGGTGCGGTGGGCGGAAGCTCTTCTTCCAACAACATCGGGCCTTTGGACATTATAAACATCCGTCGCGTGGCATACGGCGTGCGGGAAGCAGAAAACCCCTCTTCCCTTTCCGAAAATCAAATGATCGAAACCGTTATCCGTCAGGTAATGGAAAAACTCATGCAATAAAGGAGAAACTGTTATGGCAAACACAAATTCATTGGGTATGATTGAAACAAAAGGCTTAATTGGCGCAATTGAGGCGGCAGATGCTATGGTCAAGGCAGCAAATGTACTTTTAGTGGGCAAAGAGCAAATCGGCTCGGGGCTGGTTACCGTTATGGTGCGCGGTGATGTAGGCGCAGTAAAAGCCGCAACCGATGCAGGTGCCGCGGCGGCTGAACGGGTTGGCGAGCTGATTTCGGTGCACGTCATCCCACGTCCGCACACAGAGGTAGACGCCATCCTGCCCCACGGTAACTGATATGCGCGTAATTACAGAGCAATGGCTAAAAGAACAGGGCAACCTCGAAAAAAACTTTACCGTTCCGTCCAACTGCATCCTGACTCCCTCTGCCAAAGAATTTCTTGAACAAAACGGCACAAACGTACTTTTAAACCAAAAGGACGAATCCACAACCCATTTAAACGCTGAAACGCTGGTTCCAAAAACCCATCCGCGCATCGCTCTGCGCGGTGAAAACGATGCATTGCAGGCACAAATCATCTATACGCAACTCATTCTGCAAAAAACAGGTTTTACGCGTTTAGCAGAGGATTTGGACGAAGTGATGCGCTTTTTGCAGTTACTCATCCGTCACGAGGTGAAGGATGAACCGCTTAGAAACTGGACTTTACTGAATCTTTCGCCTGCCGAAATACGGGAGCATTCGCACCATCCGAGCAAGCATTACGGGCAAAAGCATTTTATTCCCGACCGCAGTCAAGGGGAAACAGTTGCCCTTTTAAACATCCTGCGCACCAGGGTACGGCAAACCGAATTAAAGGCACTTTCTGCCTTTCCAAACGGTGAACGGGAGGATTTGATTACCGCCTATAACCGTCTTTCTTCGGTATTTTTTATTTTAATGATTCGGGTAAAGGCAGGCCACTATAAGGAGTGAACCAAATGGAACCTAACATCAACACACTTGTTTCGGTTATTAAGGCGCAGTTTCTGCTCAAAACCGAGGCATCGGGACGGCATATACATCTTTCCAAAACAGATGCCGAGTATCTGTTTGGTAAGGATTATCGGTTTTCCTATATCAAGGAGCTGTCACAGCCGGGACAGTTTGCCTGCACCGAACGGGTCACTTTAAAAACCCCAAAAGGTGAACTGAAAAATGTCGCCATCCTGATGCCTTTCCGCAACCGCACGCAGGTGGAAATTTCCATGACCGATGCAAAGCTTTTAGGCCTGAATCCACCCGTGCGTTTAAGCGGTGATATTGCCGATTCTCCCGGGCTTACCCTTTGTGTAAACGGCAAAGAACTAACCATTCCCGAGGGGGTCATTGTGGCAAAACGGCACATTCACTTAACGCCCGAAACCGCAAACCGTCTACATGTTTCGGACAACGAAGCGGTACGCCTGAAAGTGTTCGGCTCGCGTCCCTTGCTTTTTGACGATACGGTGGTGCGTATAAGCAACGATTTTGCTGACCGGGTACATCTGGATTTTGACGAAGCCAATGCCTGCGGTTTGCATCCGGAAAGCTGTGCGGTTATTGTAAAAAAACTATGATTCAGAAAATCCTGGACATTTTATCTCTTCCCAAAACCTTAGTTGTCGGGGCGCAGACGCGTACTTTTAACCCGTACACGCTGTTTTTACCCTTTCGGGAGGGAATGGATTATATGTATATTTTAATCACGCACCTTTCACCCTTTGAAAAACGGCGGATTGAATTGCAAGTGCCCTTTTCGCCGCAGGAAGAGCTGGTTGCCACATGGCTTATAAAAGGCAAGCCGGTATATGCCTTAGAGCAAGTGGCACTTTCGGGCGCAATTCCCATCCCCGACTGCACCACAAAGCTGATTACCGCTGAAAAAGCAAGGCTGTACCCCTTTAAAAAAATGTTTGTCCCCAAGGGCACGTGCATCACCCATGCCGCCCGGGAAGAATCCATAGAATTTGAGGAATTTAATGTATGCGAACGGGAAAAGTATGCGGAAGTATTTGGGCAACTAAGAAACACGAACAGCTAAACGGTGCTAAATTTTTAGAGGTGGAATTAAGTGACGGCACAACCGTCATCGCTACCGACACCATCGGTGCAGGCATAGGAGACACGGTGCTTTTAACCTTTGGCAGACCTGCCTCGGATTTAAGCCCGTTTCCCACCGATATCGCCGTTTGCGGTATTGTAGATAAAACATAAGGGAGGTTTTCCTTTGAGTATCAACGAAATCATTATTTATATCATGGCTTTGTTTATGGCAATCGGTGCGATAGACCGCATTTTCGGAAACAAACTGGGTCTTGGCGCGCAGTTTGAAGAGGGCATTACCGCCATCGGCGCCCTTGCTCTTTCCATGGTGGGGATTATCACCCTCGCCCCGGTCATTGCAAAGGTGTTAGAGCCGGTTATTGTACCTGTCTTTGATATTTTCGGTGCAGACCCTGCCATGTTTGCAGGCTCTGTGCTTGCCAACGACATGGGCGGTGCGCCTTTAGCCGTTGAGCTTGCCCGCACCCCCGAGGCAGCACAGTTTGGCGGTCTAATTGTAGGGGCAATGCTTGGACCTACCATTGTGTTTACCATTCCGATTGCTTTAGGGCTTGTGGAAAGCAAAGACCGTAAATTCTTAGCAAAAGGGGTGCTTGCAGGGGTTATCACCATCCCCGTCGGTTCGTTTGTCGGCGGACTTGTTGCAGGGTTCCCTGTTATGATGATAATCAGGAACCTCATTCCAATTGTACTGTTTGCCCTTCTGATTGCCTTAGGACTCTGGAAACTGGAACGATTTATGATTAAAGGTTTCTCGGTTTTCGGCAGGTTTGTGGTCATCGTCATCACCATTGGTCTTGCGGCAGGCATCATCGAATCCCTTACGGGTATTGTCCTGATTAAAGGCTTAAATCCGCTGTCCGAGGGCTTTGAAATTGTGGCAGACATTGCCATTGTTTTAGCAGGTGCCTTTCCCTTGGTTTACGCCATTACAAAAATTTTCCGCAAACCGCTTCTCGGCTTGGGAAAACTTTTAAAAATGAATGATGTGGCGGCTGCAGGCATGGTTGCAAGTCTTGCCAACAGCATTCCGATGTTTAACATGGTTAAAGACATGGACAACCGCGGTAAGGTTTTAAATTTCGCCTTTGCCACCTCTGCCGCCTTTGTGTTCGGGGACCATTTAGGCTTTACCGCAGGGTTTGATTCTACCATGATTACCCCCATGATTGTGGGCAAGCTCGTGGCAGGGATTACCGCTGTGCTTCTCGCCCATTTCATGACCCGAAAGGAGAATGCGTAATATGGAAATTGACAAAAGTATTATCGAAGCCATTATAAAGCAGGTGCTTAACGAGCAACAAAGCAAAGAGAGCGTTCTCGCCTTTTCTCCCCTTTCAGAACACATCACTGAAGCCCATCGCTTAGATACGGGAAATCCGTCCCACAAAGTGTACACAAAGGATTTGCTCACCTTAGAACAAAGTCCGCATTTGGGCTTTGGCGTAATGGAAATGCATAAAACCACCTTTGACTGGACTTTAAACTATGCCGAAATCGACGTGGTTTTAGAAGGTACACTCTCCATCATCCAAAACGGATGCACCAAAACTGCAAAGCAAGGGGAAGCACTCTATATTCCAAAAGGCTCGACCATCCAATTCTCCGTCCCCGACCACGCAAAATTTCTCTACATCACCTATCCCGCCGACTGGCAAAATCAACCTTAAAAAAAGACCGCTTCCGCGGTCTTTTTCTTATTGGAATTGCATGCGCAATGTCTTATGCTCTGCACCGTTTCCGTCCAGTATCACATAAAGCTGAGAGCCGTCTGCTTCGGTTTTTTCCTCCATAATCGGAACATCCAAAGCATTGGCAAAAAGCTCTGCCGCATCCTGCCTTACCGCAGGCGTTTGGATTGCAAACTGCATGTCTTTTGTTAATCCGAACTGTGCCGCAGCCGCAGTAAAGCCTGCAGGATATCCGCCGCGCCCCATTGCCAGCGGTTCATACCCCAACAGACAAACCAACATTTTCACCAACTCTTCGTTGGTGATATTCGCTTCGGGATTGAAATTACCGTTCTCGTCGCCCACAATAATACCTGCCCGGCTTGCCGCACCGATATACCCGTATGCCCAATGCGAGGGTTGTACATCCGGGAACACATCCGTTTCAACCTGCTCCAGATTCCCCAGAACACAAAGCATTTTTGCCGCTTCTGCACGGGTAATGGTATCAGAAAGACGCAAATTCCCATCCGGATCCCCACACATAATACCGTAATTTTTCAAATCCGTTAAATCTGTTTCGGTCGGCTCTGCCTGCACTGCAATACATAAAAACAGCATCACCAAAACCAAAGCTAAACATAATTTTTTCATCATTTATCCTCCTTAATAAACCGTATACGTTCCCTCAACCATCCAGGTAGCATCGGTATATCCGTCTACCGCTACATCATATACCTTATCCGCTTCAAAGCCCGAGAACACATACTCCGTTCCTTCCTTTGCCACAACGCTCATGCCTTCCACCTCTGCACCGGTCTCGCTTTCATAAAAACGAATATGCACCAACTGCTCTGCGTTCAGTGAAAACTGCATGGCAATTTCTCCGCTTTCACTTGGCTGAATTTCTTCCATCACACTTTCACAGTTGTCTTTGTAGCTGAGTGTCGCTGTGCGTCCAACCGGCTCAGATACAATTTCATTTTCTTGCGGTAACGGATTAACAGCTTGAGTCGTTTCTGTCGGCAAAGCAATCGTCTCTTCTTCTGAAACCTGTGCCGATTCTGTTTCCGCCGGCTCCGGATAAGCAAGACTTTCTACCGACTCTTCTGTTTTGGCATTTGACACCTTGCTTTTTTTGTCTTGCTGTAAATTCTTTTCAATTTCCGGTATCTGTGTTTTGGCGGGCAATGCATTGGTACCCAGCACAACACATATTAACAGCACCGACACAACACCCGATGCCGTTAGAAACTTTCCCGCTCTTTGTTTTTTCAGCAAAGCCTGAACCCTCTTTTTAACAGAACAGCTTCCAAAGCATATAGGCGTTGCCTTTACAGAACGCTTTTTATCCGCTCCCGATACCAATGCCAGCAAATAGGATTTCGTTTCCCCATCCGAAAGTGAATCGGTTACACAGGCATCGCACACTTGCTCCATATCCGTTTCATACAGATAGTAAAAAATCCAGACCGCAGGGTTGAACCAATGCACCGAAAGTATAAAATACGCCAAAAGCTTAAACAGATAGTCTCTGCGCCGAATATGCATCTGCTCATGACGCAATATATGCGGAATAAACACCTCGTCCTCGCCATGCGGTATGTAGATTTTAGGTTTTATAACGCCTATCACAAAGGATATTGGCATTTCGGATACATAATACCCGTCTTTTTTCACAGCAAACCGTAGCTTTCTCTTTAAATTGAAATAGTCCCAAACACCTTTCCCCAGCATCAGGAGTACACCGCTTCCCCAAAGCAATGTCAACACATCCGCTTTTGCCGCTTTGTTTTCTGTTTCTGTTGCAAGTGCAATGCTCTTTTCTGTCGGTTGCATAACAAGCGTAATGGCAGCCTGTTTCTCAACCGCATTAAACAGGCTCAAAGGACTGTCCGCACTTACAGGACACAGCAAGCGAAATGCCACCACAAGCCAAAGCCAGATTAAAACAGTCCGCGGTATGCCTGCCTTTTGCAGAAGTGCTTTCAACAAAAGCATCAAAATCCCTACCACAGTACCGACTAAGGACATCCGGAACAATGCTTCAAATACACCGTTTACCATTTATTTGTCCCCCATTTTGCGGTCAATCAGCTTTCGGATTTCCTCTGCCTCTTCAGCGGTTAAGCTTCTGTCTCGCATAAAAGCGGCAACAAACGCAGGCAAAGACCCCTCAAAGGTGTTTTCCACCACAAAGGTGCTTTCAAAGGACTCTGCCTCTGCCCGCGGTATACAGGACGAAACCACACTGTTTTCGTTTTTCAGATATCCCTTTTCTGCCATTTTTTTAACCATTGTGTAGGTGGTAGACTTTTTCCAGCCCAGTGTTTCCAGACAGATTTTCACCAGATCCCCCGACTGCACCGGCTCGTTATCCCATACCACCGACATAAATTTAAAATCACTCACACAAAGCTTTGTTTGCTCCATTTTTACCTCCCCTTTTTGTTGGTCTATAGCTATAGATTGATTTTAGTCTATCACAATAGACCGATTTTGTCAACCCCAAAATAAAAAAATCCCCAAAAAAGGGATTTTTAAATATTGCGTATTCTGTTTTGTTTCATATATTCGGTAGGGGTCATTCCCGTTTTTTGCTTGAATGCACGGCAGAAGTGATACGGACTTGCAAATCCGCACTTTTGCGCTATGGCTGTGTTTTTGAGTGTGCCTTCACTTAAAAGCTGTTTGGCATGACTTAAACGCAAATCCAATATAAACTGCTTTGGAGTTACACCAAACTTTTTCACAAAAAGCTTTCTGAAATACACCTCGCTGATATAACACTTGCTTGCAAGCTCCCCATTGGAAAGCCCCGGATTCATAAAATTCTGTTCAATATACCGTATCGCAGGGGTCAGTATGCTGTTTTCACTTTGTCCGAACAGCTCGTGTAGCATCCGATAGAAAATATGCATAACCTCAAAGCTGTTTCCCTCTACCAATGACAATGCCCGTATTTTATCAAACTGGCGCAAAAACCATTCTTCATTCTGAATGGGAATCACCATAAATTCATCGGTAAATTCTTCGGTACAGGAAAAGTTAATAAGCTGAAAAACGCCTGTTTTGTTGCCGTATAAACTATAGCTCTGCCCTTTTGGCAGAATGACTGCAACGCCCTGCTCCTGTACATAATTTTTGCCGTTATGCGTATAAGTAATCTGTCCGCCCGTACAAAAGCTTAAGCCGTAACACTTACGGTTGACCATTTTGTCAACTCTTCCTTTTGCCGACGGAACAAGCATCGCCACCGGCATATCGCTCACAAAAATAGGTTTCATACTTTCACCTCAAGCCCATTATATCATTTCCTGCAAAAAAATCAATATTTTTCTTACAAAGAAGTATCGAAAATGTTAATTTTGTATCATATTTAGCATTGCTGTCCTAAAAAAACAGTTTTATAATGAAAGTATAAAATTTAAGGAGGGGTTTAAAATGGATTTTACAGGTAAAACAGCAATATCTACAGGTGCCGCTTCAGGCATGGGTTTACTTTTCGCACAAAACTTTGCTTCTTTAGGCGGCAACGTAGTGCTTTGCGATGTAAACACCGAGGTTTTAGAACAGGAAGTTGAAAAAATCAATCAGCAGGGCAAAGGCAAAGCTATTGGTTTGTATTGTGATGTGCGTGACTATCAGAATGTATGTCAGGCGCGTGACAAAGCGGTAGAGGCTTTTGGCTCTATTGATGTAATGGCAAACTTTGCAGGCGGTACTGCAGTGCGTATGCAAAAAGTAGACCGTACCCAATATCCTGAATTTCCCGATGTGCCCATTGACGTATACGACTGGGGCATTGATGTAAATTTAAAAGGACCTTTTTATTTTGCCCATGCGGTATTAAAACAGATGCGCACGCAAAAAAGCGGTCTGATTATTAACATCGGCTCAATCACAGGTCAGGAAGGTGACGGCTACGGTATGGACTACCCCACCTCCAAAGCAGGTCTTATGTTTGGTCTGACCAAATCCATCGCCCAATTCGGCGCAAAACATAACATCCGTTGTGTTTGCGTATCCCCCGGTCCCGTACTTACAAGAGCTGCCATGGCAAGTATGCCCACCCTTTTGGGCAGAGCGGCAGAACCACAGGAAATTATTGATTTGGTTTTGTTTATTGCGTCTGAAAAAGGACAATTTATCAACGGCGAAAACATTATGATTGACGGCGGCAGAAACGCGATGAAAAGAGGATAAAGAAAATATGAAAGCTACATTTTTAAATTATGAAAAACCGCTTCTTTGTGCTATGATACAGGCGACGACACCCGAGAAAGCCATTAAAAAAATAAAAGATTCATTGGCTGACGGTGCTGAAGCATTGGGCATTCAGCTTTGCAAGTTCAAAAAAGAATACCGCACCAAAGAAATTTTAAAAGAAATTTTTGATGCCTGCGAAGGCAAACCCATTTATGTAACAAGCTACCGCCACAGCGAAAGTGAAGGCTATACCGACGACGAGTGTGCCGCTCTTTTGCTCCTGGCAGTAGATGCAGGCGCTACCCTTTGTGATGTGATGGGCGACATGTATGCCCGGGACACCTACTACGAGCTTACCCGAAACGAAGAAGCTATCCAAAAGCAGAAAGCTTTGATTGACGAAATTCATAAGCGTGGCGGTGAAGTTTTAATGTCCAGCCACACCATGAAAAACATTTCTACGGGCGAGTGCGAAATGATTGCAAAGGCACATTATGAACGCGGTGCGGATATCAGTAAAATTGTAAACACCGCCAACACCAAATCGGAAATACCTCAATACATACAGGCAATCCAGAATATCATCACCCAAAACCCGGACAAAAAACTTTTGTTACTCGTATCGGGCGAAGGACAGATTATCCGCTATATCGGACCAAACTTTGGTGTTTGCATGTATCTTTGCGTTGCATATCACGGCGAACTGGATACACCGCAACAGCCTGTCCTTAAATCATTAAAGCAAATCCGCGATAACATCCGATTTGATATTTAAGGAGGAAATATTATGAGATTTACAGGAAAAACTGCACTTGTTACAGGTGCTGCAAAAGGTGTAGGCAGAGCGACTGCCACTAAATTTGCCAAGGAAGGTGCAAATGTTGTTATTTTAGACATAAATGCAGAAAATCTTTCTGCAACCGAAGCTGAAATTCGCGAAATCACCCCCAATGTTTTAAGCATTGTGTGTGATATCAGCGACGAAAAGGCAGTAAACGATGCTTTTTCAAAGGCAAAGGAAAAATTCGGCAATGTGGATATATTGGTAAATAATGCCGCCGTTTTCCGTCAGCACAAGCCTTTTCTCGAGCTTACCACAGAGGATTGGAAAACCTATTTTGATATCAATGTAATGGGCACTATGTTCTGCACCAAAGCCGCTCTTCCCGATATGCTGGAAAGACATTACGGCAGAATTATCAATGTTTCGTCTGTTGCAGGGGTATACGGTATTGCAAGTATGTCCCACTACTCTGCAACCAAAGGCGCGGTAAATTCCATGACACGCGCAATTGCCAAGGAGGTAACCGAGCAGGGTGTTCTGGTAAATGCCGTTTGCCCGGGCAGTATCAGTACCTCCGATGTAGCCGATATGGATTATACACAGCCCACCCCCCTTTCCTTTATGGGACGCACAGGCTCCGACAATGAAAACGCCAACCTCATCTGCTTTTTAGCAAGCGATGAAGCAAGCTACATTGCAGGACAATGCATCCAAATCGACGGTTGCCGCAAAAAACAATAAAAATAAAAATCCACCAATGGTGGATTTTTTATTTTTCCTTCATATTTTTTTGGGAGCCTTCCCTGTCTGTTTTTTGTAAAATCTGCTAAAATACAGGCTGTCCTCAAATCCAAGCACCTCTGCCACATCCGCCACACGCATGTGCGTATCTCTTAAAATATCGGTAGCCTTTTCCGCCAGGAGCTTTGCCTTGTATTGGTGCGGTGTAAAATGGGTTACCTGCTTGAATTTGCGGATAAAATGGTATTCGCTGAGTCCTGCAAGTAAAGCATATTCTTTGCACGTTTTGCCCTTAAAATTCTCGGACTTCATTTCACGGATAACGCGTAAAATGCCTGCATCCGTCGCATTCTGCCTTGCACAAAGCTTTGAGAGCATGGAAATTAAAAGTCCGCAAAGCACATCCTCGGCAGTGCCGTTTTCCTCCGCAACACAATCAAGCATCTTGTCAAATATGCCCTGCACCGTCGCCATATTTTCTATTCTGTACACCGTATCGGTCAGCTTAAACCGTTTCAGAAGCTCCCCGATTTCAGTTCCCGAAAAATGAATCCAGAAATTGTCTGTTTTCGGCGCTAAACGGTAGCATTGCACCTCCCCCGGTCGGTACAAAACCGCTTGGGCTTCTTTCAGCACCGTCTCTTTCCCGTCAAAGGTAAAGACACCCTCTCCCTTGGTAATGCAAAGAAGCTGATAATCAGCTCTCCCTTGCAGGCGTTCTACATCCACCGCCTGCCTGATATCCTCATAAAAGCCGAAATTGTTGATTTGCATATATCGGTCAGATTCTCTGTCGGTGCTTTGTGTTCCTTTCCAGAAATAGCAATTCATTCTGCTCACCTCAACGGAATCATACCATATTTTTTCAAAAAAGTCAATCAAAACCGCAATTTTGTCCATAAAACAGCAACTTTCATCCTTGCGCATTTCTTTCTGATTCTTTATAATAAAAACAAAGAAAGGATGATAAAAATGCGCGAAAAAATTCTTTTTAATGACGACTGGCTTTTTCATCTCGGAGACATTGCTTTACCGCTTCCGAAAGACAAGGGTCCGCTTTACATGCAATCCAAAACCGAAACCATGCTGTGGGGACCTGCTTCAAGGCACTATAATGGCAGGTTTGACAGCTATGACACCACCGTCGAAATGGAAACCGAGCCTTGGGATGCAGTAACGCTTCCCCACGACTATATTATCTCTCAAGCGCCCGACAAAAAACAAAACAACACATTGGGCTATTTCAAATACGAAAACGCCTGGTACAGAAAGAAATTTTTCTTAGGCGAGGAAGATAAAGAAAAGCGCCTTACCCTTTATTTCGAGGGTGTTGCCACCCATGCCACCGTATATGTAAACGGCTGTATTTTAAAGCGCAATTTCTGTGGCTACAACAGCTTCGAGGTGGACATTACCGATGTGGCAAAATTCGGTACAGAAAAAAATATCCTTGCCGTGTATGTGGAAACCAACCATCACGAGGGCTGGTGGTACGAGGGTGCAGGCATTTACCGCCATGTATGGCTCTGTAAAACCAACCCCGTTGCCATCGATTTATACGGCGTATTTGTTGCCCCTTATAAAAAAGAGGATGATTCCTGGGACATTCAGGTGGAAACCACCGTCCGAAACGACAGCTACCAAAACGTGATTGTACGGGCAGAAAGCACAGTACTTGACAAGGATGGCAACCCAATCGCTACCCTTTCGGGCAACACAGATATTCCGCTTCGGGAAAAGAGTGTTGCCAAATACAGCGCCAATGTTAAAAATCCCGTTCTCTGGGATGTGGACAACCCGTATCAGTACACTTTAAAGACAGACATTTATGTAAACGAAATCCTTACAGACAGTATACATACGCGCTTTGGCTTCCGTTATTTTGAAACGGATGCCGATAAAGGCTTTTTCCTAAACGGCAGACCCCTTAAAATCAAAGGCTTGTGCGCCCATCAGGATTTTGGACTTACCGGTAAGGCAGTTGCAGACAATGTGCACCGCTACAAGGCAAAGCTGATGAAAGAAATGGGTGCAAACGGCTTCCGCACAAGCCACTACCCCCATTCCGAAGCCTTTATGGATGCGCTGGATGACTTAGGCTTTATTGTGATGAACGAAGCCAGATGGTTCTCTTCTGCCGAGGACAGCTTGAACCAGTTAGAAATGCTCATTAAGCGGGACAGAAACCGTCCTTCGGTGTTTTTCTGGTCATTGGGCAACGAAGAACCGCACCACATTACCGAAGAAGGCAGACGCATCTGCAAAGCCATGATGGCACTTACCCGAAAATCAGACCCCACAAGACCGGTCATAACCGCCGTTTCCAATGACCCGGACATTGCAACGGTGTATGATGATTTGGATGTCATCGGCATCAACTATAACCTGGAAAAATACGATAAAATTCACAGCACCTATCCTCAAAAAGCCATTTTGTCCTCTGAATGCTGTGCCACCGGCACAACCAGAGGCTGGTATGACGAAAGCTCTCCCGAAAAGGGATATATTGATGCCTACGACAAGGACACCAACAACTGGTTCAGAGGCAGAGAAAACACCTGGAAATTCATTATGGAACGCCCCTGGGTTATGGGCGCTTATCAATGGACAGCCTTTGAGCATCGGGGCGAAACGGTATGGCCGCGCCTTTGCTCGCAATCGGGGGCAATTGATTTGTATCTGCAGAAAAAAGATGCGTTCTATCAGAATCAGTCCCATTGGCTGACCACCCCCATGGTACATCTCCTGCCCCATTGGAATTTTAAGGGCAGAGAGGGTGAGCCTATTAAAGTTTTTGCATACACCAACTGCGAGGAATTAGAGCTTTTCCTAAACGGCAAAAGCTTAGGGGTGCAAAAAATAGAGCCTTTCGGTCACGGCGAATGGATTGTAAACTATGTGCCGGGCAAAATAGAGGTTGTTGCAAAAAACAACGGCGAAACGGTTGCAAAGGACTGCAAAGAAACCACCTCTCAACCGGTTGCCTTAAAATTAAAGCTTGAAAACGAAGTCACTGCAAACGGCAGAGATGTTGCAATTATCAGCTGCTACTGTGTGGACAGCAACGGCCTCGAAGTGCCCACCGCCTGCCCCTTTGTGCGTTTCCACACAAATAGTGCAGGCAAAATCATCGGCACAGGCTCGGACATTTCGGATCACACACCCGTAACCGAAACCGACCGTAAGATGCGCGCAGGCAGAATCACGGTTGCCGTTGCAGTCGGCAAAGAGGGACCCTTAAAAGTCTACGCCACCTCCGAAAACCTGATTGATGCAGTCCTGACAATCAAATTTTAACAGTAGCCGAAGTTTTTCGCCGATAGATATGTTCATCTTGCCCACTTATTAAGCATTTCCATATATTTCGGATTTTCCCTCAACTTAGCAAACATAGGATGCGGCGAGCTTAAAAGGCGATTTAATATCCAACCAAGCAGATCATTCGTTTTATAAGTGGTTTCAATCAACTCGGCAAGAATTTCGTCCGTTTCAGCAAGTCCCATCATTCTTTTCATTGATATAAACTGCTTTTGTCTTATACGAATCACATCATCTACAGAAGCATTTTCCGTTGTAAGCATATCCGCCAAAACAGAATAGAGTGATTGTTCGGCAATGCAAAAAAACGCAATCTCTTTCTTCTGCTGCATTTTTGCAAAGGCTTCTGCTATGGATTCAAGACGTTCTGTCTTTTCTTCGACTGAAAGTGCAGGCTCAAAACGAATCATGCGTGCCAACTTTATAGACATTACATCCATAAGACTGTAGCAATTCTTTCTGTTCCAATAACGGTACTCCGAAGTATTCTTGCTAAAGAGCTGTTCTTTAACGATTGGAGCGTGCCACGCAGGGAGTTTGGATAAAAATTCAAGTGCTGCTTCGGTATTCCCTGACGCATGGAGAAGCTTTGCTTTCATATTGATTGCTTCAGCACGAAGGTCATCCTGGGTCGCACCTTTCAAGATGCAATCACAAAGCTGTGTCAATTCTTCTTTATTTTTCAGCAAGGCTTCACAATCGGTTGCAACGCATCCACCTGCTATATCCCACATGTACTTACTCATTATGCGATAGTCATGCGGATATTTCTTGCGAGCGTTGCAAATCAATTCTCTGCCTTCCAAGAATCTACCTTCTACGCACAAGCGCTGATATTCGGCGAGAATTTGCTTCACATCTGCGTTGGCTTTTGCTTCGTCATATCCCATCAGTTCATCAACCGTAACGCCAAATATCTCTGCCAACGGAAACAGCATTGTGATATCGGGATAAGTGTTTTGCGTCTCCCATTTGCTTACTGCCGCAGTTGAAATATTCAAAAGCACTGCAAGTTGTTCTTGTGTCAATCCTTTGGCAAGGCGTAAGCGTTTGATGTTCATTCCAATATTCAGTTTCATCATAATTCTCCTTATAAATAAAGTAACAGACCTATTTGTAAATATTATATCACAAATTATCCTGTTTACAAGCGAAGTATCGGCAACAAGAATTTAACCAACAGTTAATTATTTTAAGTGAATGAAAAAAATCATTGCAATCACGATGCTTTCAAGCTGTCGAAAAAGTCGTTTTACCGCAAGAAAAAACCAAAAACCTTCCTCTGACGAGGAAGGTGTCACGCGCAAGCGTGACGGAAGGAGAGAATATTAAACGGAGCGGAATCCATCGAGGATTCCGCTCCGTTACTTGCTTTTTCACACGCTGAGAGACTGTAAATTTATTACAATCTCTTTTGAATATCATAATAAAGGAATAAACAAGCCACCCACAACGGTTCTGCCCTGGAACGCCTGTTCATAGGCAGTTGAGGTGTAGTACCAGTCGGTCATGGGCACGCGGTTTGGCGTATCCTGCATCATACGCACCATCGCCTTGCACACCGCTTCAAAGTATTCCTTATCCTCAGAAATACAGGTAGACCACATCAGCCAGTCGATTTTGGTGTAATCGGCTCTGCAGTCAAGCGGTACACCATAAGGGTTCATTTTGGTCTTATAAAGCTCAATTTCCGCTTTTTTCACGTCCTCCGAGAACAGATTAAAGCCAAGCAGATTGTCCCATACTATGTTGTATTTTAAGCTCCAGCCGTCCGCATCGTCAAAGGTCAGACGGGTCGCGCCTGTTGCATTTTGGGCATCCTTTTCCCATTCCTTTGCGTATTTTTGCGCAACATCCAAGTATTTCTGTTCGCCCGACAGCATACCAAAGCACGCAATCCCTAAAATCGCTTTTAAGCTTAAGTTACAGTTATGGCTCAAATGACCTGCAAAATCGTCGGTACAAAGCTGATTTGCCGGGTCATAGCCAAATTCTACCAAATAATCTGCCCAGGTACGCATCAATTCTAAATTTTCTTCAAATAGCTTTTTGTCGCCACCGGAATATTTGTAAACCGCACCTAAGCAAAGGAGCATATTGCCCGACTCTTCCACAGGCATCTGGTATTTTTCCTGATTGCCACCGTACACCTGCCCATTGGCAAGGGGGTATTGTCCCACATCATGCGGTGCAAAGTTAAAGGTCCAGGCATCCGTCTTTGCGTAGCGGATAATGGGACGGAGCATACCCAGAACAAACTCGGGATTGTACTTTAAGAACAGCGGAATGGACGGATAGGTTACATCCAGCGTACCGATACAGCCATTGGAATCACATTCTTTGGAAAGGAACAAAATGTCCCCGTTTTCGTCTGCCACCATTTTGTGTCCTGCAATCGCCTGACGGTATGCAAAGCACAAAACCGTATTAAAATCCTCGCCTTTTGCAAGGGCTTCTGCCATAAGCTCTTCATCAAACGCATCACACTCTGCCTTGATGGCATCATACTCAGCTATTGCCTTTTCTAACATTTGCGCAAAGGTTGTGCCGTCTTTTGCAAAGTATTCCTTTAAGGGCTTGCCGAAATATTCAATGGGATACACTTCATCATACGCCACCGTCACAACTCCCGAAAGTTCTTTGCGGACAGTTGTTAAATAGGGCATATCGGAATAGGCGTTATACACCTGATTTAAGGGTGTAAAATTCAAAACTCCTGAGCTGTTTTCTATAATCAGGGGCTTTGCATTTGTGTCACAGACATGCACATAACCCCAGTCAATCATCACTCTGTCGCCCGACTGTGAAAGCGGATTCTGCACTGTATTTCCCATAGAAACCGAAACGGGCGTCTTTTTAAAGGACACATCCTGCTTGCGGTTATCCACGCAGGCTCTTGCGTTGATACCAAAGAAAAACTTCACCCAATTGTGCACATTCGTTTTGCGTTCTATTTCATAGCGGATGTAGCTTGCAGGGCGTGCCAGAATTTCGGGCTTGCGCAAAAGGAGCGGTGTGGTAAAGCAAAGCTTTAATTTCACATGCTCGTTTTCAAAGGTGTAGTAGGTGCTAAGAGGTGTAACTCTGCATTCGGTTTGTCTTAAAACGCGCTTAAAGGGCGTAAAATCACAGCTTGTTCCGCATGCATAAAAAGGCAAATCATCTAACATCACACCTGCTAAGATTGGGCACTCTTTAGAACTCCAATGCTTTGTAACGCCTGTTTCCAGGGTATCTGCACAGTCCCATACTGAAAAGAACGGGTCTACAGTAATAAGCGGTATTGCCGCTGCTTTGCGTTTCATATATATTCCTCCCAAATTATTTGACTTTCTTATATTATACTGCTATAATACAGGTATAACAATGCTAAAAACAGTTGAAAAAATGAGGAAAACAATTATGAAAGAAGAAATTTATTCTATTTTTCAAGGCTCGGAGAACCGTAAGCTGATTACCCTTGAAATCTGCGGTATTACCAATCCTGCCAAAAACTATTGGATTCGCCGTGAAAAATCCCGAACCTGCTGCATTGAGTATATCGAATCGGGTACAGGCACAGTGCATTTAGACGACAAAACCTTTCACCCGATAGGCGGAGACAGTTATATGCTCCAGCCTGAACGTGACCAGTACTATTACAGCGATAAAGCAGACCCCTGGAAAAAATATTTTATCAACATTCGAAACGGCATGTTGTTTTCTGGGATGCTTTCGGCATACGGCTTGGAAAAACATTCCCACTTTATAAATCTGAACATTAAAGCCGAGCTTTTGGAAATTATACACCTTGCCAAGCAGGAAAGCACCGACAACACCGAACAAATCATCGGCATTTTAAACCGCATTTTCTTTAAAATGCACGCCTCTCTGCAAAATGAAGCAAATGTACCTGATATTGCTGTGCAAATGAAAGACTTTTTAAACACAAAGCTACACAGTGCCTTTAAAATTGAGGCGTTATGTGCCTCATTTTCTCTCTCGGAATCCCGAACCATCCGCATTTTTAAAGAAGCCTTTGGCGTAACCCCTTATGCCTATGTTTTAAGCAAAAAAATGAGCCTTGCCAAGCAAATGCTTAAAGACACCAATCTACCCGTAAAAGAAATCGCAAAGCAGTTAAGCTTTGCGGATGAATACTATTTTTCCAACATCTTTAAATCAAAAGTCGGTATCTCCCCCACCGCATTCCGAAAAGCAAAAGACTAAGCTTACGCTTAGTCTTTTAAAAATTCCTCTAAATGATATATAATGTGTGCAATGGCATGCTGTTCCATGGGAACGGTCACAAAATCTGCAACCTCTTTAAGTTCAGGCATAGCATTCCCCACCGCAATACCGATGTCCGCATCAGAAAGCAGACTGAAATCGTTGCCGTAATCCCCTACGCCGATAACCGTTTTTGCCCCGGTCAACTGCTTCACAAACTGTACTGCTCTCCCTTTTCCTGCCGCAGAGCTATTAAGCTCCAGCGACACATTCCAGCTGTGTCCCATCTCAAATTCCGGGAATAAAGGCTCTAACGTTTTCTTTAATTGCTTTGCTTTATCTTCACTGTCTGCCACGAACACAATTTTTAAGAAAACGCCCTCTGCATAATCCGAAGGGTCAAAGCTCGTCACCGTCTCCCCGGTTGGGGTATGTACATACACACTTAAATCAGGGTATGCTTCTTTTGCCACGCGAAGTGCTTCTTTAAAGCTTTCGGTCATTTCGCCCTGCCACAAAATTTCGCCTGTTTTATGGTCTGCAATCTGTGTACCGTTTACCACAATAAGCGGTGCATTAAAGGGAATCAGCCGGCTGAAATGCTCCATAACATAGCGGTAAGCCCGACCTGTGGACAGGGTAAATAAACCGCCGTTTTCGGTAAAATAGCGGATTGCTTCTAAATTTTCTTTTGAAATGTCGGTACCGCGAGCCAATGTGCCGTCCACATCGCTGGCAATTAAAATTCCGTCATACTTCATTTATAACCCTCCGAAATCAAGGTTCCCGCAAGGGGATGGAAAAATGCGTACAGAATAAACGAATCGAATCCCGAACATCGTGAGGGGCAAGCCCGCAATTATATATAGATATATTGCGGGTGAGATTCGTTTATAGTTTAAGGGCATATATAAAAGAGAAATCTGCTTTTTTAAAAGCAGATTTCTTTCATTTCGTTTTCATTTAATGTTAATGCTAACTTTAAAAACTGCTTTTATCTCCATTAAACGATCGGTGCGTATTTTTACGCCCCGTCTATTAAAGAGCAGCTTTTGCTTTAGCTACGAGTTCTGTAAATGCAGCCGGATCGGAAACAGCAATATCAGCCAAAACCTTTCTGTTCAAGTTGATATCAGCCTTCTTCAAACCGTTCATCAGTACGGAGTAAGAAATGCCGTTCATTCTTGCAGCAGCGTTGATTCTGGTAATCCAGAGCTGTCTGAAGTTTCTCTTCTTCTGCTTTCTGCCGATGTATGCATATACCAAGGACTTCATTACCGCTTCGTTGGCAGTTCTGAATTGCTTGGATTTCGCACCTCTGTAACCCTTAGCGAGTTTTAATATTTTCTTATGTCTTTTTCTGGTTGTAACAGCACCTTTAATACGAGCCATCTATATTACCTCCTTCGTACTCTTAAATTAT
The DNA here is from genome assembly GCA_017410375.1 of Clostridia bacterium. NCBI lineage: Bacteria > Bacillati > Bacillota > Clostridia > Clostridia bacterium. The sequence goes on from JAFQQW010000059.1 coordinate 88,986, forward strand.
TTGAACGGAATAAGCTTCTTGATAACTGCAACGTTTGCAGGAGAAGCATAAGCTAATTTTCTTAAGTTTCTCTTTCTCTTGGTGGTCTTCTTGTTTAAGATGTGGCTTCTGTAAGCACAGCCTCTTTTAACCTTACCGTTTTTAGTAAAGCTGAATCTCTTTGCAGCAGCTCTGCGGGTTTTTAACTTTGGCATAGTAGTAATCTCCTTCCAATTTTAGTTTGTTTTCGGGGAAATAAACATAAACATATTTTTTCCCTCTAATTTAGGTTTTTTATCAATGATACCGATATCTTCTACGGCAGCAGCGAACTTGTTGAGCATTTCCTCGCCGGCTGCAGCATAAGCCACTTCACGACCACGGAAACGAATGGTAACCTTGACCTTATCCTTCTTTTCCAAGAATTTCTTGGCTTGATTTACTTTTGTATTCAAGTCATGCAAGTCGGTTGACGGAGAAAGACGAATTTCCTTAATGCTTACCACATTCTGGTTTTTCTTTGCTTCCTTTTCCTTCTTTGCAGCTTCGAAACGGAATTTACCGTAGTCCATAATCTTGCATACGGGCGGTTTTGCATTGGGCGCAATCTTAACCAAATCCAGGTTTTCACGGATTGCCATATCCAAAGCCTCACGACCGGACATGATACCCAGCTGTTCGCCGGTGTTGCTGATGACACGAACTTCCTTATCACGAATCTGCTCGTTCAACATATGTTCCTGTTTGCCGCTAATAACGATACACCTCCAAAAAATTTTAGGACAAATTTGTCCGATATACAAAAAAAGAGAACACGCCAATAAAGCAGTCCTCTTTCATTGAATCAAGAAAAACGATTGACCCCTTCATACGTGAACTTGGGGTGAGAAGTCACCTTCTGCTTTATTGCTTAAATAGTATAACACATAAATTTTTACTTGTCAACACTTTTTTTATTTTTCTTGCTTTTTATTTAAAAATCATTATATTTTATGGTTTCGGGAAGCCCGAGCTTTCTCCGCATACGGACAACCGTTATCCGCACAATTCTGTAGTTGAGCAGGAAAACATCAAAATGACGTCCCAAAAATTCCTCATTCTCAAACAGCCATTTCATCAGGCTTTCCCCTATCTCGTATGCCGCTTCAACATCTTTTTTCGAAAGCGCAAGAAAATAGTCCGCATACCGCTTGCAGTACTCCCCGTGATATTTAAGATAGCTCCAGGAAAGCTTGTGGCAGGGATTTTCAATATCCATATTCTGCGCAATAGTGCTTGCAAAGGAATCAACAAAAGCCGGAATTTCCGAAAGTTTTTCCTGAACAGCAAGGTTTCCGATAAAGCCTTGAACCATTTCCGCAACGGCTTCAGAATCTGTATCCTGAATAACCACATCCTCGCTCACTCTTAAATTGCAGGGACAGAACAAGTCTGTAATTTTTTCAAGATAGTCTCTTGCTTTGCTCCAGTCTTTTCCGTAGGTGCCTTTAAAATAATCGTCTGCGTATTTTTCAAACTCAAAGGATGTATCAAAGGAAAAATCGCCCATTACCGCGCCAAGAAGCGAATGCGGGAAACCGTAGCGCATGGTCTGACAATCCATCATCCCCATGCAATTAAACTCGGCATAGCGTTTTAAATCATCTGCCGTTCGACGTGATACCTGAAAATAACCCGGATCATAAAAATGATCAGCATACATATTATATGACATTGGAATAAAAGGCTTATCCAGATGCGGTTTCCAGGCTTCCACATAATCCAATGAAGTTTCTGCCTCGCCTCTAAACGGATTATAGTCGTTTAATACGTATTCAGGAATTTTTCTTATCTTTTTTTCGGGAAGAGGCAAGCTGTAATCTCTTGTAAGTGCCGCACACAAAATAAATCTGTCGGGATTTTTGATTTTCTCCTGAACAGGCGGCCATAAAAGGTCTACATAAAGCGGAAAAAGCACTTTAACATCTATTCCGTTTTCGGTTAAAGCCTCGTCCAGCTCGTTTAAAATCCGGATAAAATGATCGGTAGGGATCATCTTTCTGCATTCGTCACACTCACAGTGATTGTTGGCACCATCTGCATAGTATACGTGCAAAATGTCGGTCAGCGGTCGTTCCTTCATGTATTGCACGAGATAGTCAACAAGCATTTTACGAACCTTCGGATTGGAATAACAAAGCTGTGTATAGTTTATTGAACCACCGTTAACCTCACGTTTTCCGTTAACCATTGCAATATAAGGCTTTACCTCGTCGGGGACAGTGTCTACATGGTCATAATAACGGATACCGAAAGGCTCAAAGAAAAATCCATGTCCCAAATTATGTAAGAGAAGTCCGCGTTTTTTGATTGCTCTTTCTATCTCATACGTAAATTCTTCCATCTGTTCATGAGAAATATTTTCTTTTTCCTTTAAGCGATTAAAATAGTGATGATACCATCTTTTATAAAATACATAGGGGTGAACAAACTGTATAAAGAAAGAATTGTAACCAAGCTTTGCCATCCACTCAACAGAATCGAGTGTGTGTTCAAGCGAGCTTGCCCCCTCAAACATTTGACCGCGGAATTTCATGTCCGCAAGCTTTCTTTTTACAAAGCTGTGATTTGAAATGTCATATTCGGGAACAAAATCGCCGTCTTTTCCGGGACGCACCCATTCACAGCCTGCGGATTTAAAGAATGCATACACACCGAAGAGAATACTTCTTGCGTTGCTGCCTGCAATGTATCCTTTTCCCTTTTCGATTCTGATGTCATATAAATCATCGCTCCACGCATCTTCGATTCCGTCCTCCGACAAACCGAAATCAGAAAGCAAACCAAGAGAAATTTCCAAATCCGCATTTTTGTCCATCATACGCGCATACTTTAAAAACTCTTCTTTTGCATACAAAGTTGTTTCATTTTCAAAAATAACATTTACGACCATTTTCATCACCTCAAAGCAAGTATATCACACAAAAAAAGGTTTGTCTTTAGCAAATCGTTCGCATTTTGTATCATTTTGTTCGCAAAACGTATCGTTTTGCTCGCAACGCCCCTTTTCAGCACCCTGTTTGAATTTTTTCTGCCGTTTCCAGTAAAATACGGCGCACTTCCAGAAAATGCTTTTCGTCTGCATTAAAATCTCTGTAGCCTTCCGCCACACGCTTTGAAAGTGCCAATGCCTTTTCCTTGTTTGTCTTTTCAATGTCAAAGAAAACTGTTCTCCCACCCAATACAGCATAAAAAAACAATAAAAATCCACCGGCATAGCCGGTGGTATTTCATTTCAGGGCTACGCCCTACCCGATACTGGCTGCGCACAAGTGCGCTTTTACCCATCTGCCAGCCATGCATCTCTTACTTACCACCCATAAATGGGTCACGTGGGTCAAAAAAACTTAATTGGTCTGTCTCTTCATCCCTTTTTAGCTGTTCTGCTATATATGTTTTTATCGCTTTTGTGTTTTTGCCCACGGTATCTACGTAATATCTCTCGTATTTCTAACCTTTTTTCTTCATAGAAAACCTTTCGTCTATATTTTGGTGCAAACACTATGTGATACTTGCAATTCCATTTCGTATGTGCTAAACTATTTGTGTCTATGTTTTCTTTTTTCATGGATAAATCCTCCTTTATGTTTTGAATTCGACTGGCAGGTCTTCTTCATTATAACATATTGGAGGATTTTTGTTTATCGATTAACCTCTTTTGAACCACGCGACTATCGCGTGGTTTTCGTTGCACAAGAAATAAAACCCACATATTTGTGGGTTTTATTTTTAATTTATAGGTTGTACCAAAATGTCCCATCTGTGGGCGCCGTCCTCGGCAGTACTGCTGTAGCGGTTATTATTGATACCTGCAAAAGCAGTAATAATAGTGCACATTCCATTACCTCTGTCCTCGTAACCGATAATCACAGAGTTGTAATCCTGCTCACTCTCTTTATCAATCAGTTTACCGTTTACAGGCAACCCAATCACCTTTTCAGCGGTTGGCTCAAAGGGAAAATCCGATTTACTTACTACAAATCGGAAACCGTTATTATCGCCACCCTGTACGGTGTATTTAAGTTTAAAAGGTTCAAAGGCCAATTTTTTCGCCACATCACTTACCACAAGACCGGGCACAGAAATCGAAACCGCAGGTTTCTTGTAAACAATCCCTTCTTGTTTGGATTTGGCATTTGTCATTAATGTGCCGCCGCCGTAATCCGATACATTACCGTTTACATCCGTCACCGAAAGGGTGTATGTAAATACCGCATCCGCGTCATCCACCTGCACAACAAATTCAAAAGGATATACCGTTTCCGTTACCGTTTTGGTCTGTCCGTCTACAGTATAGGTCATACTTAATTCTTTTGTTGTAGCGGGCAAATCTGCAATATAAATGTATGCAAAATAATTTTCGGGTGTCATTTGCAACACATACCCTTTACCGTTTGTGTGATGGCTCATTGTCGCACCGATTTCGGCTGACATTTCACCATACTGCATTTTGGAAAAGGCAGGTGCATAAATTCCATCTGTTTTCAACACAACACCAACCAAAGATTTTGCAGGAATATTTAACGAAAATACACCGTTTTGCACATCAACCGTGCCGATTTTTCCGTTTTTATCATAAAGCTCCGCCACACCGTTGAAAATCGGTACTTTCTCGCCTAAAGTAAGCGTTGTATCTATTGCCTCGCCCGATTCATTCATAAGCGCAATACCTAAAACACCGTCTTTTTTGGCGGCAATATAGTCAATCTGAATATTGTCGGGATTTACAATACCTTCATCTAACCAGAGCCACATCTCTTTTTCGCTAAAGAATGTGCCCGCTGCATGACCGTACTGATTGGAATTAAAATACGCATATCCTTGTTGACGCAATGACGGAAAAGATATTTTCATATCCGACCACGCCATACTCTGCCCAATCAGAAAATCCTCAAGCATCGCCAGATACGGAGGCAGATGGTGCCAGTAAATACCTGTGTAATCGGGACCGACTCTCGGATAATCCTGCTCTAACTGATAGGTCATTCCGTTATCACGGTAATAGCCGTCATAGCTTCTGAATCTGCCGATGATTGCATTTCGTGCCGCCGTTGCAAAATAATCATCCCCTGTATATGCCGAAAGCTTCATAAAATCACCTGCAAAGCATTGCATAATGATATTTGCACTATCGGTAAAAGTTGATGCCTGCTCAACACCAAGTCCTACACGTGAAGGAATCCACCCTGCAACGTTCTGCTTGAATTTGGTGATATTTTCCAAACCTGCCGTGGTGTCCTTTAAATTTTCTGTTCTGCCGATTCGGAATTGTTTATCCCCAGCCCACCAGAAAATAGAAGATGTTTCTTCTGCATAATGCAGATGATTCAATACATTTTCTCCGTTGGTTTCCACAAGGTTGGTTTTCTTTTCGCCATCCACCCCGGGCACCCACAAACCGGTTGACATCCAACGAGCGGTTTCTGCCGCCGCATCCAAATATTTTTTATCGCCCGTTACCTCATAAATATCAATCAAAGACGCAAGACTCGGATAATAGGAAATGTAAATAAACGAACCGAAAAGGGGTTGTTCCGTACTGTCTGCATAAACAATTTCCTCAAGATATGCATCCGCTTTTTGGATTGCGCTATCCAGATATTTTTTATCGCCTGTATATTTGTATAAATTTATATCGTTTGAAAAAGATGCCACAGAGCCGTAACCGTTTTTAATTTCCTGTTCACCTTTTTCTGTCGCATACTGCAAAAGATACGGCACAGAGCCTTGTGTCATTTCATACATTCCGCCCCAAACATTAGCATTAAACGACTCTATCGGCTCACCGATTTTATTGGGTTCTTTTAACTTTTCCCAATAAGACGCACCGCCCGTTTCGCCCACACGATTAAAGTGTAATGTGCCTCTGGTTAATGCGTTGGCAAGGGTCGGAATGGCACGTCTTACAAGCACATCTTCATTTTCGGTCAACAAATACATTTGCATCGCCTGCATGGAGTTGGCCGTTGAAGTTATGTTCATACCCTCCATATTGTAATGCGCCATATCCTTTTTATCCCAACCGCCGTAAACATCATCCATCATCAGTTCACGCGTGTTGTAAATAACCTGATTTAAAGAATATTTGTAATTTTCTCTGTAATCGGTCACATCAAAAAGGTTTTGAGAAATATCTCTGTATGTATCAAACCAATCACCCACTTGGCTTACCACACGGTATTCCAGTTTAAAAGTTTCGCCTACCGTCATTTTGGACGCATCTGTACCCATAACAGGTGCAAACACATTACCCTGACACAGATTCTCTTTGCTTTTCACCGCAATACCAAACAAATTGTTATCGGGATACACCCATCTTTGCGGGATAGCCGAAGGCTCAACTGCAATGCCTTTGGTAACAGGCAACGCACTATATTCATTGTTTTCGGGCAAAGTATAAGTACCCATAGGCGTAAACAAATACTGTTCACTGATCAACTGTTGTCTTTCGGGAATACGTTTATACTGCACTCTGAAGGGTGCAAGTACATATTTCACTTCTTCTGAAGAAAAGGCTTTACCTTCCCAAGCCGCAACCGAATAAAAACCATCCTTATGGAACATTGTGTCCACCGCAACATACGGCATTGTGTTGTCATCCAACGTCCATGTTGCGGTCATATTTCCCACTTCGTTTTGCGGAAAATACAAAGTGATTTTATTACCGTCTGCAATATAATCGTCCGGCACAAACCAGGTACCAAGTCCTGCATCAAAGGGATTTTCGGTTAATCCGCCCAGTTTCTTTCCGTCCGATGTGTATTCGGTTTCCATACTGAAATATTCCTGCACGCTATCCACAATCGCGTTATCGGCACGCATAACCAAATAACCTAAATTTTCACTTCTGTCCTTGGTTTTTATCCACGCACCGTTATGTTTGGAATAAATTTCATTTTGCACAACCTGACCTTTTGAGGTGGGCACTTTATAAAATACAACTTTGGTTGTTTCGTTTTCTATTGCAAAACTTTCGGTCGGCTGATTTTGTTCAGTTGCATAGTACGGAAAAGCAGGTGTGTTTTCCACACCGTCCGAACAAGGATATACTGTCGAAATTAAGCTTTCATACTGTTCAGACGGAACATACTTTTCATCCTTGGTAAGCAAAACACCATCAAAACGTGCATAAAAACCCGAAGTATCGTGTACATACAACGTATTTACACCACTATCCAATGTAACGGTATCGCCTTTTGCCCAATAATAGCCGGTTTTACCGTGTGTACCGAATTTGTGCGGTAAAATTTCGCCATCATTAAAGGAAAGCTGAAAATAACGGTCGCCCTGCTGATTGGATGCGTAATCTTTTGAACGGCACCACACATAATATGTACCGCCTTCTTTGATTTCAAATTCGGCAACGGCAGGCTTTGCAGAAGTGGAATCCGCATCCTCAACCGTAGCACCGATACCCGAGGGCGTAAGACCTTTCAGCGCCTGCTTATTAAATGCACCGTCGGCATTTTCTTCAAATACCCAACTGCCCGCCTCACGAAAAGAAGATGGTGTGAACAAAACGGTTTCTTCGGGCACTTGTGCTAAAATGAGCACCGTTTGGCTCTCGTCCAACCATTTAACCTTTGCACCAAGTGCTTCGGACACAAAGCGAAGCGGTACCATTGTTCTGCCGTTTACCAGCGTTGCAGGTTGGTCCAACACCACTGTTTTGTCCGCAACTTTTACCGCTTTCTGATTGATAGGAAGTTCAATTTTAACACCATTTCTCTGCCCGATTGCCGTCTGTGTTTCATCTTCCCACGACACGGAACATCCAAGGGCTTCAAATATCGCACGGAAAGGCACCATAGTGCGGTCGTTTATCAGCATAGGGTCAACATCAAAGGAAAGCCACGCACCGTTCAATTTTACCGCAATTTCTTTATCGGGACGTCCGTCTGTATCATCAGAAGTTGCTTTGAAATTTTCAGGTTTGTATTGCAACTTTGTAAGCTCTGCAACCGTTTCTTTATCGGCATTTGGTGCAAAGTTTAAATCATTGGTCAAAACAAGCACTGCATTTCTTGCGTGATTGCCCACACAGTCAATTACATTGATTTCAATTTCACCCGAAAAAAGCAAAAGTGCTTCACTTTCCTGCCAACAAAAACCATTGTTACCGTGGTTGCCTGTTTTGATGCGAACATCTCCAACCGTTACATCAAAAGAACGGGTACCGGGCGCAGATGTGTTGTCTTTGGACAACGCATAAAGCTTATACACCCCTTCTTGCGGAATATTAACCACAATTTTTGCAGGCTTATCCTCACTCAGTTTACCGCCCGTGCCGCCAATCATAAAAGGAATTCCCGTTGCAGAATCCGTTTCTGTTGTCCATATACCGTTATCGGTATATTGTCCGGGTGCAAGCAAAATATATGTAAATCCGTCTTTTGTGTCTGTTTTGGGCGCAGTTTCCGCCATAACGGACAACTGGGTAAAAAACATGCACAAAAGCAAAAAATATGCAATCCATTTTTTCAAAATTCATCTCTCCCTATACATCGCTTTATTACAGTATATCTCATATCCTCTACCCATTGCAATCCTTAAAATTATCTATTTGTTGTTTAAAGTTGACTTTTTAAAAAAAGAACTCTGTTTATCAAACAGAATTCTTTTTTATAGTAAATTCTATAGTAAATTTTACATTTCAGCAACTAAGTCTTGCATATTATACATTTTAGCAGGTTTGCCGGTCACGAATTTTGCGGCAGCAACAGCACCGACTGCAAAGATTTCTTTGGAGTGGGCTTCGTGCTTTAATTCGACAACCTCGTCTTTTCCGGCAAAGATAACCGAATGCTCACCCACGATGGTACCACCGCGGATGGCATGGATACCAATTTCTTTTTGCGTTCTCTTTTTACGCACCGCATGACGGTCGTACACATATTCCTTGCGCTCAGAAAGCACATCGTTGATGCCGTCGGCAATGGCAAGTGCTGTTCCGCTGGGCGCATCAATTTTCTGATTGTGATGCTTTTCGATGATTTCAATATCAAAGGCATCTGCCAGAAGCTTTGTGGCACGCTGTGCCAGTTCAATCAGAAGATTTACACCCAAAGACATGTTTGCAGAGAAGAACACCGGCACTTTTGAAGATGCTTCAAGCATCTTTTCTTTTTGCGCATCTGTAAGACCCGTGGTGCATTCTACCAGCGGTGTGCCGGTTGAAACTGCATAATCCAAAAGGGATTCAAGCAGGTCAGGATGGGAAAAATCAATAATTACATCTGCCTTTTCAGGACATTCTGCAGGTGTTTTGTATACGGGATAGCCAAATGCGGTTTCGGTATTGATGTCAAAGCCTGCCACCACTTCAATGTCGGGCTGATTGAGCACAATAGAAGAAACTACCTTGCCCATTTTGCCGTTGCATCCCGATATAATCAGTTTAATCATCTGTAATTCATTCCTTTAAATCAAGTTATGGCGCTTCATTTCAGCCTTTAAGACCTCTAAATTTTTGTCTTCCATTTCGCAAAGAGGCATTCTCATTTCAATATCGCACATGCCCATAAGATGTGCCGCAGTCTTTACAGGGATGGGGTTTACTTCGATAAACAATGCGTTTACTAAGTCAACCGTTTCCACCTGAATTTTAGAAGCTGTCTTATAATCGTTGTTTAATGCTGCAACGCACATATCATGCGTTTCTTTCGGCATAATATTGGACAAAACCGAAATGACGCCCAACCCGCCCATAGACATAATCGGAACGGTAATGTCATCGTTGCCGGAATAAATGGCAAAATCATCACCGCAAAGATTACGGATTGCAGTTACCGCCTCTAATTTACCGCTGGCTTCCTTGATACCTACAATGTTCTCAATTTCAGAAAGGGTCTTTACAGTAGAGGGTGCGATATCCACACCGGTTCTGCCGGGCACATTATACAAAATGCAAGGAAGCGAAACCGCTTCTGCCATTTTTTTGTAATGAGCAATCAAGCCCTTCTGCGTGCATTTGTTATAGTAAGGTGTAACCAAAAGTAATGCATCTGCGCCAACCCGTTCCATTTCCTTACAAAGGTTTACGCCATGCTCGGTATCGTTACTGCCTGCCCCTGCGATAACCGGAACTCTGCCGTTTACATATTTTACAGCATGTTCAACGGTCGCAACATGCTCTGCGTCGGGCATGGTTGCCGCTTCACCGGTTGTACCGCAAATAACAAGCGCGTCTGTCTTGTTTTCAATCTGAAAATCAATAATCTTTTCAAAAGCATCAAAATCCACTTTTCCGTTTTTAAAAGGTGTAATCAGCGCAACCGCTGCGCCTGTGAAAACAGTCTTTTTCATGTTCAACGCTTCCTTTCAATTAGTCCATATAGCCTTTAGCTGCCAGGAGCTCTGCCAGAAGAACAGCGCCACCTGCGGCACCTCTTAAGGTATTGTGGCTCATGGAAACCATCTTGTAATCGTACTGGGTAGATTCTCTCAAACGACCGCAGGAGATTGCCATACCGCCGTCAATTTCTCTTGCAATTTTAATCTGAGGCATGGTGGGTTCTTCTGCTTCTGTATGTACATGGATAAACTGCTTCGGTGCGTGCGGAAGCTCTAATTCCTGCGGAACCCCCTTAAAGCTTCTCCACATATCTTCGATTTCTTCTACAGACGGTTTTTTTACGCCATCCTTAAAGGAGAAGAAGATTGCCGCGGTGTGACCGTCGGACACGGGCACTCTGTAAGTCTGGCATTCGATGGAAAGCTCGGTGGAAGGTACAATTTCCTTACCTTCGATTTTACCCAGGATTTTATTGGGTTCTACTTCCGACTTCATTTCTTCGCCGCCAATGTACGGAATTAAGTTATCCACCATTTCGGGCCATCTTTCAAAGGTTTTACCTGCGCCCGAGATTGCCTGGTATGTAGTTACCAAAGCATGGTCGATGGGATATTTTTCATTGATAATTGCCATAGCAGGCAGGTAGGACTGCAAAGAGCAGTTGGATTTAACCGCAACAAAGCCTTTTTTGGTGCCAAGTCTTTCTCTCTGCTTTTCAATTATTTCGATATGATGCGGATTGATTTCCGGAATAATCATAGGTACGTCGGGGGTATGACGGTGTGCCGAGTTGTTGGAAACAACAGGGCATTCCTTTTTCGCATAAGCTTCTTCCAACGCCTTGATTTCGTCTTTTTTCATGTCTACTGCGCAGAATACGAAGTCTACCATACCAACAATTTTATCCATATCGGCGGTTGCATCGTAAACGGGCATTTCGCCAACCCATTCCGGCATAGGTGTAGACAGTGCCCAACGGGAACCGATTGCTTCTTTATATGTTTTACCTGCACTTCTTGCAGAAGCCGCAAGGGCTGTAATCTTAAACCAGGGGTGGTCTGCGAGTAATGTGATGAAGCGCTGACCAACCATACCGGTTGCACCAACAATACCTACTTTAAATTCCATGTCTCATTACCTCCAAAATATATCAATGTAAAAATAATACCACAAATATCAAAAAAAGTCAATTATTTATATGCGTTTTCCATAAATTTCTCGTTTTTCTCGGTAAAACGCCTCATATGTGCCTGCATCCAAAGCATCTCTTATATCTTCCATCAGGTGATTGTAGAATCTTAAGTTATGCATAACCGCCAAACGCATACCCAGCATCTCCTTTGCCTTGAACAGGTGACGGATATAGCTTCGGGTAAAGTTTTTGCAGGTTTCACAGTCACAATTCGGGTCAATGGGACTTTCGTCCTCCACATATTTTTCGTTCATTATATTAATTATGCCGTTGGATGTGAAAATGTGTCCGTGTCTGGCATTACGGCTGGGCATAACGCAGTCAAAAAAGTCCACACCGCGCCAAACCGCCTCTAAAATATTCACCGGCGTACCAACCCCCATTAAATATCGGGGCTTATCCTGGGGCATATAGGGTTCAACCGCATCAATAATGCGATACATTTCCTCTGCCGTCTCGCCTACCGCAAGACCGCCAATGGCATACCCATCCAAATTCAGCTCTGCGATTTGCTTCATGTTCTCGATTCTTAAATCCTCATAGGTTGCGCCCTGGTTAATACCAAACAACATCTGCTTCGGGTTTACGGTATCGGGAAGTGCATTTAATCTGTCCATTTCGGTTTTGCAACGCTTAAGCCAGCGCACCGTCATCTCGGAAGATTTTTTGGCATAATCCCATTTGGCAGGATTTTCTACACATTCGTCAAACGCCATGGCAATGGTAGACCCCAATGCGGACTGAATCTGCATACTTACCTCGGGCGACATAAAAATGCGTTTGCCGTCAATATGCGACGCAAAGGTTACCCCCTCTTCGGTAATATTCCGAAGCTTTGCCAGCGAAAATACCTGAAATCCGCCACTATCGGTAAGAATCGGCTTTTTCCAGTTCATGAATTTGTGCAGGCCACCCATTTTTTTAACCGTCTGCTCGCCCGGTCTTAAATGCAGATGATAGGTATTGGAAAGCTCCACCTGTGTGCCGATTTTCTCCAAATCCAAAGCAGAAAGTCCGCCCTTGATTGCGGCAGCGGTACCCACATTCATAAATACCGGTGTTTCAATGGTGCCATGCACCGTATGGAAGCGACCGCGACGGGCGCGTCCTTCCACTTTTATCTTTTCAAACATACGTTCTCTCCATGAAAGCAAGGGGGATTGCTCCCCCTTACCTTACTTTATGTTAAAATAATTCTACAGCAAATACATGTGCTTTTTCTGCACCCCAGGTTTCTTTAAAGGTAACCTTCACTTCGGTAACATCTTTACCTACCGGAACTTTCACGAGTCTCTGGTAGTTGTTTTCCACTTTAATGGTTTCTTCTGTGCCATCAGCCAGCTTATAGGTTACATCAAATTCCTTTACCAGGGTATAAGGCGGAACGATGGGTTCTCTGTTCAGCAGAACATTTGAATCCATGTTGTGGTGATAGTTACCCACAGGCTTTCTGTTTAAGAAGCTGTCAAATACAAAACGTACATGGTCAACCGGTTTTGCCGCATCCAAAGTAAAGGTTACAGAACCACCCTTGTCACCGATCCAGCCGTTTTCGGTTTCACCAAAGTTTCTTTCGTGACCGTTAAAGAGATTTTCGGTATATTCACCGTCAGAGGAAACCTTTGCAGACTTGGTCAGCTCGTTGATTTCCTTTGCATGCCAGGGCAGATAGCAGTCATCATTCATCAAATCATTCTGCAATTCTCTGATGTGGTTTTCGTATACACCTCTGGGTGTTGTATCTTTCTTCACCGCAATTGCAGCAGCAGTACCCACTGCCTGACCCATAGTACCGCAGGTCGCCATAACACGGGTTGCACTCATACCCATATGGGTTGCGGAAATGTTTCTGCCTGCAAACATTAAGTTGTCAATGTTTTTGGAGTAGAGGCAACGGTACGGAATGCCGAACGGGTCGGGAGCCGGATGGTGGATGTTGGGTGCACCGGGATAACGGAAGCCCATGGGATGATGGTCATCCATAGTCCAGCCACCGAAGGCTACCATATCGTCAAATCTGCCTTCTGCTTCAATATCGTTCTGCGAAAGCATGTGGTCACCCACATAACGACGGGATTCGCGCTTGCCGGGAATCATACCGACCCAGTCTAAATCCCAGTTTTCGGTATCTTCACATTCACCGCTGTTCTTTACATAATCCCACATACCGAATGCAATTTCCTGCAATTCGTCACGCAAAACTTCGGAATCGGCAATGGTATTACCCATACCGCCAAGCTCTATGTACCAGAAGTTTTCGCTCCAAGACTTCATGTTCGGTTTTCTGCCGTACAGCTTTTCACCGGTAAACTTTTCTGCCCAGAACGGCGGAATGTATTTTCTTTCTTCGGTATATTCTCTGCCCTGAATCATACAGCTTAAGCCCATGGTATGGCCGTCTGCTTCGTCGGGCGCGATGGATTCGTTAAATTCACTTTTTGCTTCTCTGCCCCAACGGAATTCTGCACCGGTAAGAGGCGCTAAAATAGAGTCACCCGAGCAGTCCGCAAAAATCTTTGCGGTTACTTCATGGTACTGCTGCGTAGTAAGCTGCCAGCCTGTGATATTTTTGATGGTCTTGTCATCTGCCATTTCTGCATCTAAGCAGGAGCAATTTAAAATCATGGTAATGTTGTCCTGGAAACGAACAATCTGATACATTACACTATCCCAGATAGAATAGTTTTTGTAAGGGTTACGATAGCAGTTTTCAAGTTCCAGTTCTTCTACGATACCGGTTTCACGGGTATCCATTGCACCGTTTGCCGCACCGCAAACCCACATTCTGATTTCGGACGAACAGTTACCGCCAAACATTGGTCTGTCATGCATGATAGCAACCTTTGCACCGTGTCTTGCTGCCGCAACTGCCGCACAGATACCGGCAAGACCGCCACCAACTACGCACAAATCTACATCGTGCTTAATGGTTTCAAACTTTTTCATAAAAAACTCTCCTTTTTATCCTTTGAGTTGATTGACTATATTTTTAAACGTTTCGGGCAACTCCGACCGAAACATTAATCTCTCTTTCGTTATCGGGTGTTCAAACCCCAGTACCGCTGCGTGAAGCACCTGACCTTCAATACCAAGCTTGTTCTTATCTCCATACAACGTATCTCCTAAAAGGGTGTGTCCGATATACTGCATGTGCACGCGAATCTGATGGGTTCTTCCGGTCTCTAAGCGACATTCAATCAGCGTATAACCCGAAAGCTCCTCCACCACCTTAAAATGCGTTACCGCATGCTTTGCATTTTTATCGGTGACTGTCATTTTTTTGCGCTGTGTCGGATGTCTGCCGATCGGTGCATCAATTTTACCCGTCTTTTCCCGGAAAGTTCCTTTGACCACCGCATAATACACACGGTCAATGGAATGCACCTTAAACTGTTCTGCCAGACCGTTGTGTGCCGTATCATTTTTTGCAACCACCAGCAAACCCGAGGTATCCTTATCAATCCGATGCACAATGCCGGGACGCACCACCGTGTTGATGGTAGAAAGTCTGTCTCCGCAATGGTTCATAATGGCATTTACAAGGGTGTTATCAGGATTGCCCGGTGCCGGATGCACCACCATGCCCTTTGGCTTGTTAATCACAAGCACATCCTCGTCCTCATATACAATGTCCAGCGGAATATCCTGCGGTACAATTTCAGCAAGCGTTTCTTCCGGTTCCTCATACTGTATCACATCGCCGATTTTCAATTTTAATTTTGCCTTTGCAGGAGTACCGTTTACAAAAACACAGCCCTCCTCAATGGCTTTTTGTATAAACGAACGGGTTTTGTCTGTTTTTTCGGGTAAGAATTTATCCAGACGCTCCCCCGCCACATCACAAATGATTTCCATCTTTTTCCTCTTTATCTAAAAACAATACATAAATAACAAGCAACGCCGCACCGCAGCAAATAAGGATGTCTGCCACGTTAAACACGGGAAACTCTATAAAAACGGTTTCGATGAAATCCACCACATAGCCTTTGAAAATTTTGTCCAACAGATTTCCCATAGCCCCCGCCACAATCATGCAAAGGGATAAGGTTGCGACATTTGCCTTTCGTTTTGCATAGCCGTGTGCCATAAAAATACAAATTGCCATAATCAGTATATTCATCGGAATCACAAGCCCATGCATGTTTTTTAGCAAGCCAAACGCAATACCCGTGTTTTCCACATAGGAAAACTGCAAAACCTTCGGGATAAACGTAAGCGCTTCCTTCCCTTTTAATGCCGAAACCGCCCACAGCTTGCTAAGCTGGTCTGCTGCAACAAGAACCGCACTCAACAGAATCCAACTCATTCGTCAAAATCTCCGAGAAGCTGTAATTCCGCCTGCAACAAGGACTCATATTTCGCCTTGAACATTTTATAGTGATTTTCAATTTCCTTTGTTTTGCTGTCTGCGTCTGTTTTTTTCTTGTTTGCGTCATCAATGATTCCCGAAGCAGTCACTCTCGCCTCTTCCAGAATGGTTTCTGCTTTTTGCTTTGCATTTTTTGTAATGTCATCTGCAGTATTTTGTGCAAACAACAATGTGTTCTGCAATGACTCTTCCATTTTTTTAAAGGTTTTTAAGGATTCGTTTAAAACGGTTATCCTGTCCTTAAGCTCCAGGTTTTCCCGGTAATAGACCTCAAACTCCTTCAAAGCAAGTGCAACAAAATCATCCACCTGCTGCTTGTTGTATCCACCGAATTTCTGGGTGGTGAACTCATAATTCTGCAATTCAATCGGGGTCATATAAACGCCTCCTAAATAAATAAATTCAAAACAAAAGCCTGCAAAAGATTTACAATCAACGGGATAACGAGCATTGCCAAAAGCGGTGCAAAATCAATCATCATCGGTCTTCTGATGATTTTATTTAAGAGCATCCGAAAAGGTGCCACAACCGGTTCAATAAAAGCATCCATCACACGCATAATTGCACTGTCCCGCGGTACAAACCAGGTTAAAAGTGCATGCACCACAATCGCCCAGGTCAGTACCTCTCCCATAATTTCCAACGCCACTGAAATGATAATGCCCATATGCAAAAAATCTCCTTACTCTTCCCAGGGAAACAAGCCTTTAGACAAAAGCTCATCCTGGAAATCACCCATAATTTCAACGGTATAGGGGGTTACCAACATAATTTCTTTGGAAATTTTCTGAATTCCCCCGTCCGAAGCATATACAACACCGCTTAAGAAATCAATCATGCGCCGTGCCAGCCGTTCTTCCACACCGCTCATATTAATTACCACCGGTTTTTTGGCTTTGAGGTGGTCGGCAATATCTAACACATCCTCAAACTTCTTTGCGATCAAAACAACCACTTTAAGCTTTGTGGTTGTATGAATATCTACAATTTTTCCTTTTTTTGTATCCGAAATCACGCTGACATTGTTTTTCACTCTGTCCGGCCGCTTTGGTTCTTCCGGAACCAAAAATTCTTCAATATCTTCATCCTGTTCAGGATAGCCGATAAAATTCATCATCTTGTTCCAGACCTTATTCTTCGACATAATAGTATCAAGCTCCTTTCTCTTTTTTTGTAATGTCTTTAACCGGAAATCGCACTCCCATCCTGAATGGGCGTGTCGGTCATGATTACTTCATCATAAATCTTTAAATCCTCACCGTCTCTTACAACCGTGTAGCCGTCATCCGAAGCAAGCACCTCCACCGGCTTGAATTTTGCCGTGCCGTCACTCTGCATCACATATACGCCCGGTTGCTTGTCCTGCATCTTAACTGCTTCTTTAAAGAATTTCAGACCGTTATAGGAATTCAAAATCAGCTCTGCTTCCATAAAGCGGTTATAATAAACCGGCTCGGTATAGGTTGTGCCGCGGCAGATAACCAGCGCACTGTCCTTTTCGGTGTCGGAAATATGCAACACCTCAACCGGATACGCATCCTCTGCATACCGCGGAAAACGAACAGCCAGATCCGCACCCTTCCTGACAGACGGCAATTTGTCTGCGTGTACAGGAATTGCCACATACCACATATATCCGTCTGCAATCTTCATGGTTGCATCATAGGCGTTATTTTCGCCCTTTTCTTTTTTAATCTGCTCCACCGATGAGGGCAGAAGCTTTTCAAAATCTTCCACCGACACTTTTTCTTCGTAACCGTCAAAGCTTGTGAAATACACCCCTGCCGAATCGGCATACAGTTCCTTTTTATCACCCTGGATATTCTTTTCCAGCTCTGCCTGTCTGCTTCTTAAATCGGACAGCACCGACTCAGCACTTGTCGCATCCGAAGCAATCTTACGGATGACCGCATCTTCAATACTGCCTCTGATTTTAAAAAGCTCGTCGGCATCCTGTTTATGTGCTGCTTTCAAAACATCCTCTGCATAACCGCGCATAATGGTATCAGGCGAGCTGCCTGTGTTTTCCGAACGGGCGGCAAGTGCTTCAATGCTTAATATTTTCTCGCTGACCGAACGAAGCTCCGCCTGCACAGCAGGAGAAACCTCTCCGTAATATAAATCTGCTACCTTTTCACCCTTTGCAACCCGTTCTCCGTCTACCAGTCCCGAGCTTGCAATCACATCCGATTCTTTTAAAAGTACAGACTCCTCACGGATAATCATAACCTCTGCAGTTATTTTTTCCTCAATGGTTCCTTTAGATACAATCTGCGTTTTTATCTCCGGATTGAACAACACATATACATTGTAAAAAAGAATCGCCAGCACGGTTAGAAGTGCAAGCAGAATGATAATCTTTAAAATCTTTTTCATTCTGCTGACCCTTCAATCAGTTTCTTAATGTCAATGTTTTTCGCAGGACAAACGGTAGAAACCGCATGCTTGTAAACCACCTGCTGTTTGCCTTCACAGTCGATTAAAATCACAAAGCTGTCAAAGCCGCAAACATGTCCCTTAAACTGAAAGCCGTTGGTTAAGAAAATTGTTACCGGAATTTTTTCTTTAATCATCTGTCTTAATAATGCATCCTGTAAATTAATCGGTTTTCCCATTTTTGTTCCTCCTTATCCTTTGTACAAACTGTCTCTGATTTTATTATACTACAAAATTTCTTACATTTCCATAGATTTTTGAAAGATTTCCAAGTTTTTTTCGTATTCCATAGGCAAAATAATCGTATTTTCCTCTCTCTTGAACCATGAAACCTGCCGTTTGGCATACCGACGGGTGCTTTGTTTAATATTTTCCTTTGCACATTCCAAATCGCAGTTTCCCCGGAAATACTCCAAAACCTCTTTATAGCCAATCCCTTGCATGGAGGTGAATCTTTCATCAATCCCTCTGTCATAAAGAGCTTTAACCTCATCTAAAAGCCCTGCTTCAAACATCAGGTCTACCCGAAGGTTAATACGCTCATAAAGCTTTTCCCTGTTTGATGGCATGATACAGAATTTATGTGCATCATATGGACTTTCCTTATCTTTTGAGCGTCGGATGTGTTCCGATTGCGGAATCCCCGTCGCCTTAAACACTTCTAAGGCACGCACAATGCGTTTGATGTCATTTAGATGCAGTCGCTCTGCACTTTCCGCATCCACTTTTCGAAGCTGTTCCATCAGCTTTTCGTTGCCGTTTTTTTCAGAAAAGGCAAGCAATTCCTTACGGTAGGTTTCATCCCGCACCTCCTCGGACAAGGAAATGTTTTGCACCACCGTGTCGATGTAAAGCCCTGTACCGCCTGCCAAAATGGGCGTTTTCCCCCGGGACACCACCTCCCGGATGCACTTGTGTGCCGCCTCCGCGTATTGGGAAAGGCTGTAGTTTTCATCCGGCTCCACAATATCAATCAGATGATGCGGAACACCTTCCATTTCGTCAATCGTGGGCTTGGCAGTGCCGATATTCATATGTTTATACACTTGCATGGAGTCTGCCGTGACCACCTCGCCGTCAATCCGCTTTGCCATTTGCACAGCTAAGCTTGTTTTACCCGACGCCGTAGGTCCGAACAGAACCACTAAAGGCATTTTTTCCATAAATCACACAATCCGTTTAAATTCTTTTTCGATATAGTTTTTGGTGAACGAAATCATCAGCGGACGTCCGTGGGGACAGGTGCGGATTCTGTCGTTTTCCAGCACCAGACGCACCAGAAGCTCCATTTCCTCTTTTTGCATGGCATGGTTGGCTTTGATGGCACCTTTGCAGGCAATCATAAAGAATGCCTTGTCCAAAATGTCCTCTGCTTTTTTATTGTGACGAATCAGCTCAATGATTTCGGTGACGGTTTCTTCCACATGGTCTGTGGTAATATCCTCCGGAATCTGACGCACCGCATACTGTCCTGCTCCGAATGCATCAATATCAAACCCAAGCTTTTCGAAAGCTTCTTTGTTTTCCAGAAGCAACGCACCGTCGGTGGCAGAAAGGGTAATCATCTCGGGAAGCATTAAAAGCTGACCCGGGATTGCCATATCCTTTACCATTTCCTCATAGCGCAGTCGCTCATGTGCGGCGTGCTGATCCATCATCAGCATTTCGCCGTCCTTTTCAAAAATGATATAGGTGTTAAACACCTGCCCGCAGATTTTAAAATCCAATACGTCAGATGGTGCTTCCACCATTTCAGGCTGTGCTTCGGGCTGCATTTCGGCAAATTTCGGTTCAGGTTCTTCTAAAGTGCCGAAAAAATCCTCCTGTACCTCTGCCTTGGGTTCTACCGTGAACAGCGCCTTGTTTTCTTCTGCAAAAAAGTCAAAGGATTTTTCTTCCTTTTCGTACCGCTCTGCAGGTGTCTCCTTTTTGTGTATCACATTGAAAGAAACAGGCTCGGGCTTTTTATCAGGCTGTGGCATGGTACTTTTCACTTCCGCCACGCTTTCCACCTGACGGGCTTTGGGGCCTCTTAAAAGTGCCTCCTGCACCGCCCAGAACACCGCACTTGTAATCAGCTTTTCATTGGCAAACTTAATTTCTAATTTCTGGGGATGCACATTTACATCAGTCAGCATCGGAAGCACCGACACAGACAGCACCAGAATGGGACGCTTGCCCGTCATCAGCATGGTTTTATACCCTGCCTCTGCACTAAACTGCATTTCTTTGGATTTTACCCATCTGCCGTTTACAAAAAAGTTCTGCATGGTGCGGTTATTGCGCGCCACTTCGGGCAAACCGATATAACCCTTTACCGTAACCCCGTCCCGCTCCAAATCCACTTCCACCATTTTAGAAGCAATTTCGTTACCGAAAATCACAGGAAGCACATCTTTTAAATCGCCCGTACCCGGGGTTAAGAATACCTCTCTGCCATTGCTTAAAAGGCGGAACGAAATCTGCGGATAGCCCAGTGCCATTTTCTGCAACACGTCGGTTACATGTGCCGCTTCGGCACTGTCTTTTTTTAAGAAGTGCATTCTGGCAGGGGTGTTAAAAAACAGATTCTCCACCACAATGGTTGTGCCGTCGGGACAGCCTGCCTCCGACTTGGAAAGAATCTGACCGCCCTCTATTTCGAGTGCCGTGCCAAAGGTTGCATCTTTGGTTTTGGTTAAAACCTGCACCTTGGATACCGCTGCGATAGATGCGAGTGCCTCACCGCGAAAGCCCATGGTGTAAAGCTCATTCAAATCGTCAATTGAACGGATTTTACTGGTAGCATGCGGTAAGAAAGCGGTCTCCACATCCTCGGGCGCAATACCGCCACCGTTGTCTGTGACGCGGATGAACGAAATACCGCCGTTTTTAATTTCCACCGTGATTTTGTTCGCCCCTGCATCAATGGCGTTTTCTACCATTTCCTTTACCGCAGAAGCCGGTCGCTCCACCACCTCGCCTGCGGCGATTTTATTTACGGTTGTAACGTCTAAAACTTGTATTTTTCCCATACAATTCTCCGTTTTATAAGATTTCGTCTGCTTTTTTCTTAATTTCAAACAATTTGTTCATCGCCTCAATGGGAGACAACACATTAATATCAATTTTTTTGATTTCTTCCAGCAACTCATCCTTGGGCGCCTGAGAAAAATCAAACTGTAGCCCTTGGGTTTCGGGTAGCTTGCTCACTTTTTCTTTTCCCTTAACCTGCACCGTGCCCTTTTCCTCCAAAGCCTTTAAAATGGTTTTGGCGCGTTTAATAACCGTGTCGGGGATGCCTGCAAGAGAGGCTACCTCAATACCGTAGCTCTCGTCTGCTCCGCCCCGTACAATTTTACGCAGGAACACAACGGTATCGTCCCTTTTTTTAGCAACCACCGAGTAGTTTTTCACGCCCGGGATTTTGTCCTCTAATTCGGTCAGCTCGTGGTAATGGGTTGCAAACAGCGTTCTTGCGCCGATTTTCTTGGCATCTGCAATATATTCCACCACCGCCCAGGCAATGGAAAGCCCGTCAAAGGTAGAGGTACCGCGTCCGATTTCGTCCAAAATCAGCAGGCTGTTTTCGGTGGAATTTTCGATGATGTTCGCCACCTCGTTCATTTCCACCATGAAAGTGCTCTGTCCCGAGGACAGGTCATCCGAAGCCCCGATACGGGTAAAGATTTTATCCACAATACCGATTCTTGCAGAGGACGCAGGCACAAAGCTTCCCATCTGCGCCATAATGACAATAAGCGCTGTCTGACGCATGTAAGTAGACTTACCTGCCATGTTCGGTCCCGTGATGATGGAAAACGCACTGTCCTTTTTGTCTAAGTATGTGTCATTCGGCACAAACAGAGAATCTGTCATCACCTTTTCCACCACCGGGTGTCTGCCGTCTTTAATATCAATCTCGCCCGACAAATCAATTTCAGGCTTTACATAGTTGTTTTTGTATGCGGTTTCTGCAAGAGATGCCAAAACATCCATGCTTGCAATCACCTTTGCGGTACGCTGAATCCGCTCAATTTCGTCACGGATACGTTCGCGGATGGCACAGAATAATCTGTATTCCTTTGCCACAATTTTGTCGTCCGAGCGAAGCACCAAATCTTCAATCACCTTCAGCTCGTCGGTTATGTACCGCTCACAGTTGGCTAAAGTCTGCTTGCGCACATAATGAGCAGGCACCAAATCAAAGTAAGACTTTGTAACCTCAATATAGTACCCGAACACCTTGTTGAAGTTAATTTTCAAATTCTTGA
The DNA here is from genome assembly GCA_017410375.1 of Clostridia bacterium. Taxonomy (NCBI): domain Bacteria; kingdom Bacillati; phylum Bacillota; class Clostridia; species Clostridia bacterium. The sequence goes on from JAFQQW010000059.1 coordinate 111,548, forward strand.
TGCCGGTTTCTTCTCTTTCTTTTGCTTCTAAGGTTAAAAGTTGGCTTGCACCGTCCTCTTTGCCGCTTCTCCAGGTATCCAGCTCCTCATCATAGCCTTTTTTGATGATACCGCCTTCACGCACCGTAAAGGGCGCGTCATCATCAATTGCCGCGTGGATGACATTCCGGATATCCTCTAAATCGTCAAATTCGGTACAAAGCTCTTTGACCAGACTGCTGCTTAAATGGCGCATGCTCTGCAAAAGTGCAGGAAAGCTTTTGATGGACTCTTTTAAGCCCAGCATATCCTTCGGGTTTGCACTGCCGTAGTCAATTTTGGCAATCATGCGTTCCATATCGCGGATGCCTGAAAGGGCTGTACGAATTTCCGAACGCAAAGCATGCTTTTGTAAAAGCTCTTCTACCGCTTCGTGTCTTCTGCGAATCTGTGCGCAGGATACCAGCGGCTGCTGTACCCAGGTTGCCATCATTCTGCCGCCCATAGCGGTGCAGGTTTTATCCAATACCCAAAGCAGACTCCCCTTTTTCTCCTGCTCGCGCATGGTTTTAGTCAGTTCTAAATTATATCTTGCCACCGTGTCTAAGCCCAAATACTGCTCCGACTGGTAAAATTCCACAAAATTAAACTGGGATAAATCGGTCATTTGGGTTTCTTCTAAATATGCAATCAAAAGTCCCGTTGCTAAAATACCGAGTCTTTCCTGCTCCACAACCGCCTTGGTCAGCTTGTTGGAAAGGTGCTTTTTTAAAAGCTCCACCGTTTCAGGCTCGGGCAATTCCGCACGTTTTTGTGCCAAGCATTTAAACTTATGCCCGATAAAATTCAGCACCGCCTTGTCTGCAGCTAAAAAGTCGTTATATACCACCTCGGAGGGGGAATACTTGGAAAGCTCGTTGAGCAAATCCGTTTTTGCCGCCACACCGCCCAAAGAGGTTGCATACAGCTCGCCTGTAGAAACGTCCGCCGCCGCAATGCCATAACCAAGACCCGATTTATAGATCGCAATCAAAAAGTTGTTTTTGGTATCCTCCAAAACGTCCGGCAGGGTAATGGTGCCGGGGGTGATGACCTTAATGACCTTGCGCTCTACAATCCCTGTTGCTTCGTTCGGGTCCTGGGTCTGTTCACAGATAGCTACCTTATAGCCTGCCTTTACAAGCTTTGCAATGTAGCCGTCACAGCTGTGAAAGGGTACGCCGCACATGGGTGCGCGTTCTTCCTGACCGCAGTCTCTGCCGGTTAAGGTTAATCCCAGAACTTCGGATGCTACCTTCGCATCCCCGAAAAACATTTCATAAAAGTCCCCTAAACGGTAAAACACAATACAATCGGGATAATTGTCTTTAATTGCAAGATACTGCTTCATCATGGGGGTAAATTCCTTCATGTATTTCTCTCCCTTCTTTCAGACAATTTCGCCGTACAGAGACCAGGTTCTGATTTCTGTAATTTTTGCCGAAACCGTCTTTCCGATAAAGCTTTTGTCCGCACGGATGTTTACAACCTTGTTGCTTTCTGTCCGTGCCTCTAAAACCTCTTTATCGGTTTTACTTTCTCCCTCAACAAACACGAGAAGAATTTTATCCTGATAGGATTCATTAATTTCCCTGGAAATATCATTCTGAAGCTTTACGAGCCGTTCAAAATTATGCTGAATTTGCTTGCCGTCCAAAACAGGCTCCATTTTTTCCGCTACAGTTCCTTTTCGCTTGGAATAGATAAACGTAAACAAGTTGTCAAACCGAACCTCTTTAACCAACGTCATGGTCTCTTCAAAATCCTCGTTGGTTTCGGTGGGAAAACCCACAATAACATCTGAGGTCAATGCAATATCAGGCATTTTCTCCCGAAGCTTTTTAACCGTTTCCAAGTATTTTTCCCGGGTATAGCTTCGATTCATCGCCTTTAAGGTTTTGTTACTGCCTGCCTGGAAGGGCAAATGCAATTGCTTACAAACCTTATCACACTCTGCCATGGCTAAGATAAGCTCGTCCGAAATATCTTTTGGATGACTGGTGGCAAAACGGATGCGTTCAATGCCGTCAATTTCGTTTACCGCTCTTAAAAGCTCCGCAAAGGTCATGCTTTCTTGCAAATCCTTGCCGTAGGAGTTTACATTCTGACCCAGTAACGTAATTTCCTTGCATCCGTCTTTGGCAAGACTTCTCACTTCGTTCAGTACATCTTCAGGCAAACGGCTTCGTTCTCTGCCACGCACATAGGGTACAATGCAATAAGAGCAGAAATTGTTACAGCCGTACATCACGCTGACCCATGCCTTGTATTTGTCATCTCTGAGCATCGGGATATCTTCGCAAATCTTACCGTCCGACTGAAATACATCAAACACACGGTTGCCCGACTTTGCCTTTTGCAAAAGCTCAGGAAATCTGTAAAGAGAATGGGTGCCGAACACCATACCCACATGACGGAAACGACGGAAGAAATCTTTGGCAATTTCCTCCTGCTGTACCATACATCCGCAAACGCCCACAATCAGCTTTTTGCGTTTGGCTTTCAAATGCTTTAACGCGCCCACATTGCCCTTTAATTTTTTCTCGGCATTTTCACGCACGGCACAGGTGTTAAACAGAATCACTTCCGCTTCTTCCCGCACATCGGTCATTTCGTATCCCATGTTTGTGAGCATGCCCTTGATGCGTTCCGAATCGTTTTCGTTCTGCTGACAGCCATAGGTAATTACGCAAGCCTTCGGTATATGCTTTCGCCGTTTGTTCTGTGCGGCGATTTTCTCTGTAATTTCTTTCTGACGCATCATTTCGGACACGTCAATCCGCTTTTCCTGAGCCATATTTTCCATCCTTCAAATTCATAAATGCTTATTCATTTTATTATACCAAAGAATCGCCTTTTTTGCAATAGAAAACAAAGATTTTTTACAAAAAAATTCTCCCTTTTTTGAAGGGAGAATTTAAATACATTTTATACGCCTCTTTCAAAGAAGCCTTTCAATTCCACGGGACTTTTTCCCACCGCAGGCTTTTCGCCCAAAAGCACCTTTACAAATGCCGACATGGTTTCTGCCGCTGCACTGTATGCGTTTACATAGGTACGCAAAAACGGAAGCTCGTAAAGCTTATACGGGTCACCGAAGGAGGTGAAAATTACACAAGGATGGTCCACCGCAACCCCACGCCAGAAGGGCATGATATTATCCCAGTTAATCCGGAGTGTTCCGCCTAAATAGTTGATCGGTTCCATACGGCAGTTGATTAAAATACAGTCATAGTCGTCCTTGATTCTGCCGAGCAGATAGTGGTCATTGTCACTTAATGTATCCGCCACATATCCCCGCTTTTCAAGTTCTTCCGAAAGCACTTTGATATCCTGCATAAAAGCAAGGTCTGTTTTTCCGACTTTTTGCAAATTCACCAGCAAAAATTTTGCACCTTTTTTAGGAGAGAGCGGAATGAGATTTTGCGTGTTGCGGATAACCGTAATGCTTTTTTCAGCAATTTCCCGGGACAAAGCCTCAATATTTTCGCTCAAAACGATTGCATTTTCAATTTTATCCTGATCCTCAAACAATCGTGCCTTGGCTTTCAAACCAATTATTCGGATAAACGCATCCTTTAAACGTTCCTTGGTGATTTCGCCTGATTGAATCGCATCCACCAGATAATGAAAATCCTTGGGCAACGGGAACAGAAGCATATCACCGCCCGATTTAATAAAGGTAACCGACAGCTTATCGGGCGGACACATTACGCTTGTGCCGACCATACTCATGGCATCCGAAACCACGCAGCCTTCATAAGCCAGCTCCCCTTTCAAAAGGTCTGTGATGATTTTTTTGCTTAAGGTTGCAGGCTTTCCGCCAAGAACAGGGTCTACTTCGTCACCCACCCAGGGCAAATCAATATGCGCCACCATAACAGATGCCGTGCCCTGCTTAAACATTTCTTTATACACATACCCGAAGGTTTTCATCCATTCTTCCTTGGACAGAGAATTCACCGAAGTACAGAAATGCTGATTTCTGTCATCCATGCCGTCTCCGGGGAAATGCTTGCTTGCCGCCATCAGCATGCCGCTATTCTGCATACCTCTGATGTAAGCACCTGCAATTTTTGCCACCTGCTCAGGCTTATCGGACACTGCACGCACATTTACCACAGGGTTATCTTTGTTAAAATTGATATCTACAATAGGGGCAAAATTCCAATGCACACCGTTTTTTCTGCAAATTTCGCCCGTAACGCGACCGGCTCTTTCAATCAGCTTTTCATCATCGCAAGCCCCCCAAGCCATAGGTCTCGGGAAATACGCCTCGTCCTTTAAAACACAACCCGGACCGTTTTCCACATCCCCTGCAACAATAACGGGGATTTTTGTGTATTTGTTGGCAATATCGGTAAATTGCTTAATCTGTTCCTTTGTGCTGTTTCCGCCAAAGAAAAGACCGCCCGGACGGATTTCCTTTGCAATTTCTTCAAATTGCTCGGGAGTTGTGCCGTTGTTTAACTGTATACACATAAGCTGACCTGCAAGGTCCTCCACAGACAGCTCATCAAACAATTTTTCTGCATACGCCTTTGAATTTTCAATACCCATAGCAATGCTCCTTTGTTTTTTTATTTTATTATAAATCAAGAAATCAAAAATTCAATACAATAGTGGGTAAAAAATATGTATTTTTGCGTAGAAAAAAGAGCTATAAATTTATTACAGCCCCTCAATCTTTAATTTAAAAGCAGTTTGCATAGCTCTTGCACCGATTGCACAATATAATTTGCTCCTGCGTTCTGTAGCTCCTCCAAATCACCGTGTCCGTACAACACACCAACAGAGTCGATTTTATGGACTTTTGCACCTTCAATATCAAATTTACGGTCACCAATCATAACCGCCTCTTCGGGGTTATATCCTGCAACGCGCGAGATAGCAAGACGCATCACATCCGGCTTTTCCACCACCGTTTCATTCAAATCACTACCTGCAATCACATCAAAAAAGGGTGCAAGATTAAAGTGGCGCAGCACTTCTTTCGCCTGCGGCTCGGGCTTTGTGGTGGCTAAGCAAAGCACACCCCCTGCTTCTTTTAATCTTTTTAAAAGTTCAGGTATGCCGTCATACACCTTATTTTCATAAATGCCTTTTACCAAAAAACGCTCACGATAATACAGCAGTGCCTGCCGCGCAGTAGGCTCGTCAAACCCGTAATGCTCCATAAATGCAGGCACAAGCGGAGGTCCTATAAACTTACAAAGCTTTTTTCTGTCCGGCTCGTCAATACCAAGCTTTGAGAGGGCATACTGAATGCATTTGGTGATGCCCTCCTCCGGCTCGGTGAGTGTACCGTCCAAGTCGAATAATATGTATTTGTATTTCATCATTCTTCAATATCTGCAACCGCTACACGAACCACATAATTGATGCCGTAAGCAAAGCCCGTAGCATGCATCAGGAAGGTGTCGCCCATCTGTGTAAAGGGTAATTCCTTATTATTATCCATCCAGCGCAGATTGCTGATTTTGCCTTTCACCCCTGCAAAGGTGCGTGCCGCATCGTTGGACATGGAAACGGTAACGTCCTTGTCGCCGTCAATCTTTAAATCATGGATAAAGAAATACATTTTGTTGCCGTCACGGAGTGCAAAATCCTTGCCTCTGCCTTCCACACCGCAGGGCAATGCATTGCGGATGGCAGGCTCGAAAATCTTAACCCACTCGCCCACACATTCAAGCGTATATTTCTGAATGGGCAAAACACCGCCCTGGGCAGTAGGTCCGATGTTTAACAGATAGTTTGCACCGACTTTCCTGCAGGCACAGAGGGTTTCAATCAGCTGTGCGGTAGACTTGTTGTTAAAGTCACAAGAGCCAACACCCCAGTGGTCGTTAATGGTTTCGCACATTTCTGCCGCTAAGTATTTGGGCATCCCTTCTCGGTTCATTGGCTCGGGTCTGCCCTGTTCAAAGGTAACAGAGTCCAGTTCAATGTTACCCAAAGCACCGCGGTCATGAATACCTGTGTTATTGATAATCATTGCCTCGGGCTGATATTTACGGATGGTGGCATATAACTCGTCTTCTTTCCAGTCCGCATCTTTTTTGGACCAGTTGCCGTCAAACCACAAGCCTCCGATTTTGCCGTAGTTTTTACAAAGGATTTCAACCGATTTTCTTAAGTATTCCAGGTACGCATCAAAATCGGTTTCGAATTCGTCTTTCCACCAGTCTAAGGTTGTATGATAGAAAAACGGAATGATATCATGCTTGTTGCAGGCATCCACAAATTCGCGCACCAAATCACGCTTTGCAGGGCTGTGCGGTGCATCGTATTCATTCAAGCCACAAGTGTCATACAGCGAAAAGCCTTCGTGATGACGGGTGGTTAAGGTGATATATTTCATACCTGCATTTTTGGCTGTCAGCACCAGTTCTTCCGCATTAAAATCCTCTGCAGTGAAGGTGTCAAACAGCTTCATATATTCTTCCTTGGGCATTTTGTACATGTGCATTGCCCATTCGCCTTTGCCCATCTGAGAATAAAGTCCCCAGTGTACAAACATACCGAATCCTAATTTTTCAAATCTTGCAATATAAGGTAACGCCTTTGGTATCATAGCTAAAATCTCCTTTAATCTTTAAAATCCTTATTGTATAAATCTGTGCCGATAAAGCCCACCTGATTGAAATCCTCCGGATATTTCCGAATGATAAAATCAATGTAGGAGGCAACCATTTTGGCGGTTAACACATACCCCATGGGATTCATGTGTCCCATAAAGAAATGACGGTAAAACTCCGCATCATAAAGGGGTGCGTATTCTCTTAAATCCAGCACATAGGTGTGGTCAAACAGCTCTGCAATTTCGTGCAGAAGCTTCTGATGTGCATCCTCCAGCGCAACTCTTTTTTCATCCACGGGCTGTTTTTTCGGGATAGTCATTAAGAAAAACCGCGCACGGGGCTGAATTTCTCTGTACCGCTGAATAATCTGTCCGTAATAGCCCGCAAAGGACTTTTTGTTGTTGTGCCAATCGTTTACGTCAATGTCCGAAGCTTCGCCCAAGCCCCCTTCATATTCATCTATATGCGTTATATCATTTACCCCAAGTGCTAAAATATAGCACTGGCACTTTTTGTCGGGATTCCAGAAATCCTTTTCGTCCGCAAAGGTTTTGCAGTATGTATCTGCACGCATACCGCCCCTGGAAAAATTGTATACCTCAGAACCCATCATTCGTGCCATGAACTGCCCCCAGGAATACTCGTACATGTCATGGTAACCGCGCTCGTTGTTTTCATTAAGCGATTCAAACTCACCCGACGACAAGCTGTCTCCCACGCAACCGATGGTGCGGAAAATACTGCAGAATCCGCCGTCGCTTACGATATTATCAAGAGGCTTTTCATTTTCGCCTGCATAAAATTTTGTGATATCCATCTTTATTCCTCCACAAAGCCCTGTACCTTTGCAGCTTTTACGGTATTTTGCATCAGCATTGCAATGGTCATGGGTCCTACACCGCCGGGTACGGGTGTAATGGCACCTGCCACCTCTTTTACGGTCTCAAAATCCACGTCGCCGCAAAGCTTGCCGTTTTCATCTCTGTCCATACCCACGTCAATGACAACCGCACCGGGTTTTACCATGTCAGCGGTCACAAACTTCGGAATACCCACAGCCGCAACCAAAATATCTGCTTTTTTGGTCACTTCAGGCAGATTTTTGGTTCTGGAATGACAAATGGTTACCGTGCCGTTCTGGTGCAGCAAAAGCATCGCCTGGGGCTTGCCCACAATGTTGCTTCTGCCGATAACCACACATTCTTTTCCGCAGATTTCAATGCCCGATTCCTTAATCAGCTCCATCACGCCTGCAGGAGTACAAGGCACAAAATCAAAGTCGCCAATCATAATTTTACCCACGTTTACGGGATGGAACGCATCCACGTCCTTTTTGGGGTCGATAGCATACAAAACAGTCTTTTCGTCAATATGCTTCGGAAGCGGTAACTGTACCAAAATACCGTTTGTGGTCTTATCTTCGTTTAAGGTTTTTACCAATTCCAAAAGCTCTGCTTCAGTGGTTTCTGCAGGTAAAGCATATTTTACGGATTCAACACCGATTTCCGCACAAGCCTTTTCCTTGTTGCGCACATACACCTGAGAAGCTGGGTCTTCACCGACGATGACCACCGCGAGCTTTAGGCTGACGCCCTTTTCCTTTATCTTTTGTACCTTTTCTGCCAGTTCCGCCTTGATTCTTGCCGAAACCGCCTTGCCGTCCAGAATTTTTGCTGTCATTTTTGTTTCCTCCTTTAATGGGTCGGAACGGAATCAGACAATGCTTGTCAAACCCAATCAAATCTGTTCTGCCCGCCTTTATCAATGCTTTTTTTACAATTTCATAATTTTCGGGTCGTCTGTATTGCAAAAGCGCCCGTTGCATTTTCTTTTCTTCATAGGATTTGGGTACATACACCTTTTCCATGGTTCTCGGGTCAAGCCCCGTAAAGAACATACAAGTCGAAAGTGTACCGGGAGTGGGATAAAAATCCTGCACCTGCTCGGGTGTGTACTTGATATCCCGTAAATACTCTGCCAGCTCAATGGCATCCGTAAGCTCTGAGCCGGGGTGACTTGACATTAAATACGGCACTACATACTGCTCTTTACCCAGCTGTTTATTGACTGCCCTGTACTTTTCACAGAAGGCATCAAACACCTTTCTGCCGGGCTTACCCATGTAGTAAAGCACCCTGTCCGACACATGCTCGGGCGCAACCTTTAACTGTCCCGACACATGGTTTTCACAAAGCTGATAGAAAAACGAATCATCTTTATCGTAAATCAGGTAATCGTACCGGATACCTGACCGAACAAACACTTTTTTCACCTTTGGAATGTCTGCAAGCTTTCGTAAAAGCTCTGCATATTCCTTGTGGTCCACCCGTAAATTTTCACATGGTACCGGGAATAAGCATTGCCGTTTGGGACAATTCCCCTTTGTTCCCTGCTTTTCGCAGGACGGTGCTCTGAAATTCGCGGTTGGTCCGCCGACGTCATGGATATATCCTTTGAATTCAGGGTCCCAAACCATCTTTTCTGCCTCACGCAGAATAGATTGCTGACTGCGCGATGTGATAATTCTGCCCTGGTGAAAGGTCAGTGCGCAAAAAGAACAGTTGCCGTAACACCCTCTGGAAGAGGTTAAGCTGAACTTTACTTCCTTTATGGCAGGCACACCACCTGCTTCCTCGTACATGGGGTGATAGGTTCCCATATACGGCAAGCCGTACACCATGTCCATTTCTTTTCGGGAAAGGGGTTTGGCAGGCTTGTTCTGTACCAGATAATAATCCCCGTGGGGCTGAATCACCGTGTTGCCCGTAAAGGGATCCTGATTCTGATACTGTATCATAAAGCTTTCGGCATATTTCCGTTTATCCTTGGAAACCTCGCTGAACGAGTGGCATGCAAAGCATTTTTCATGCGGAATGCTTTTGGTTAAATAGCAGGTGCCGGGAATGTCTGTAATTTCATGCACATCAGTACCCGAGGACAGTCGTTTTGCAATTTCGACCATCTGGGTTTCGCCCATACCGTATACCAGAAGGTCAGCACCCGAATCCACAAGCACCGAACGGCGCACCTTATCGTCCCAGTAATCGTAATGGGCAAATCGGCGGAGGGATGCTTCAATCCCGCCAATAACCACCGGCAAACCCGGGAACGCTTCCCTTGCCCGGTTGGCATATACAATTACCGCTCTGTCAGGGCGCTTGCCCGCCACACCGCCGGGGGTGTAGGCATCGTCACTTCTGCGTTTTTTAGAAGCGGTATAGTGGTTAACCATAGAGTCAATGTTTCCGCTTCCGATGAACACGCCGTATTTCGGCACGCCCATCACTAAAAAATCCTCGGTAGAGCGCCAGCAAGGCTGTGCCACAATGCCCACCTTAAAGCCTGCATGCTCTAACACTCTGCCGATAATAGCCGTACCAAAAGAAGAGTGATCCACATACGCATCACCCGTAACAAGCAGAAAATCCAGTTGTTCCCATCCCCTGTCCTCCATATCCTTACGGCAGACAGGTAAAAATGTATTTTTCATAATGCCTCCGAAATATTTTATGTCTGTTTTATCCTGACGGATATAATCAATTTTCAGACTTTTCCTTGAAGAAACGTTACCATGAATTGGCTTACACATTTCAGCAAATCCCCATTGCGACACATAAGGTTTAGATGCAGTCTATTTTAAGGTATAAAGGCTGTATAATTTAGATGCCTTTCCAAAGGCTTCTCCTTGAGGAGAGGCTCCGCCGTAGGCGGTGGTGAGGTGTAGATTGCGAAAGCAATCGTTATTTTTCCACCTCATCCGAGTTGCTTCGCAACCCACCTTCCCCTCAAGGGGAAGGCTTTTTTGAATTCGACTTTTTTCGACAATCTTTACAAATTCGTGTTAAGTTAGAACTAAAAATTCATTTTGATATAATATATACAGAGTTATTTTCCCACTTCACATCATATCCAAAAAATTCTGCAACCTTTCTAACTGGAATCATTGCCAATTCGTCAATAACCTGATATCCAACATCTATCGGAATAAAAGAATTATTTTCATATACACGATCATTATATATAACCAACGATTCATCTCCCTGTCTTAGAATAACACGGTCACCACCCCAATTAACCTCTATTCCCAATGCCTCTCCTACAACTTTAGCAGGAACAAGTGTTCTGTCATTCGTAATAACAGGGCTGTTATAAAATCTGATTTCTTCATCGTTCAAATACACTTTAGTATCATTTTTTGTTTTATATTTTAACACAATATCTTCTAAATTCCGGCATTCTTCTATTGAAAATTCATAGGATTTATCTGGTGTTCTACACAAATATTTTTCTTTTGAGGATAAGTGAAAACTAATAACCATTTCACCATCAACATAAATATTCAACGATTCTCCACCAGATGCAACCCATCCACCATTAAACGGAGTAAGATTCATGTTTGAAAGACCGTTAAGAATATCTTCTATCTCAGCAGAATCCGTGGTGACATATTTATAATATCCAGCCATTAACGGATCAGAAAACTCTCCGCCATTATAATATGAAACCTTAATTTCATTACAGGATTCAATATCAACATTATAATATTCATAATTTTCTGCAAAAACCAATCGGATTGAAAAAACAACCGACAAACAGAGCATTAAACTAATAATCCTTTTCATTAAATCTCATCCTTTCGACAATATTCGACATATCCATATTTTGAGGCATAAGGTTTAGATGCAAACCTTTTTGGTGTCAAGTTTGTGTCGAGTTAGGAACAAAAAATTATTGATTTGAATTAAATTTATCTATAATTCTATACCTAAAATAATTTGCTTGTCTTTCAGATGTTTTATCGTCTTGTTCGCCACCCAAAACCCATTGAAAATAATGTGATAATTCATGCACTAATGAAGAAATAACTTGTTCATAAAGTTCTTCTCCATCATACTGTTGATATAATTCTGCATTTATTTTAGATGGAATACGAATATATGGCTCTTTATCTTCAAACCATCTGAAACTACCATATGCCCACTTACCATTTAGAAGTTTAACTTTTTCACAGTTTTTGATATAAACTGTTAGATGAACAGGAAAAACATATGTATGCCTTAACCACTTTGCAAACATTTTATATTTTTGTTTTAAACTTTCATCTATACCTTTTTCATAACGAAATGAAATGCCATTATTGGAACATTTGGCTTTATCTATTTCAAAGGTTTGCCACAAATTCATATTCCCACCCCTCTTTCATATTTCGTCATTTTTCGACATATTTATATTGCGATACATAAGGTTTAGATGCAAACCTTTTTGATATCTGTTCATATCAAATTATAACTAAAAACATATAAATAAATTGGAATTTATTTCAAACCGCATTCTTTATACAGTTCTTCAATGCATGGTGATTTATACTCCATGTATCCGTCTATATCATTTAGAAATAGCTCGGCGGCTTTTTCTTTTATCAAACTGTATTTTCTAACCGCTTCGGGATTGCTTCGGAGAAAATCTCTGAATGCAATATGACGGTGCAATTCTTCCGAGTATTTCGGACATACATACAAGTGATGCATTTGCAGATGCTCTTTGCCTGAATACTTAAATGCCTCTCTATCCTTAATACCAAGATTACCCTCGTGGATATATCCGATTGCTTTCAAGCCGTCAACTAACGCAGCAAACACCGAGTAATCCCCAATAATCACATCAATATCAATGCAAGGTTTAGCAGACATTCCTTCGACAGAGGTGCTTCCGACGTGTTCAACACCGATGATTAAATCGCCAATTGCTTCTTCAATCTCACCCTTTATTTTTTCAAAAGCTGATTGCCATGCCGCATCGTATGGCAGTACAACAACCTTTCTTGTTCTCATATAGTTCACCTGCAAATTCTTATTTATCTGTTCGATATTTTTCGACATATCCATATTGCGACACATAAGGTTTAGATGCAACTTGTTTTAGCTAAATTTTGCAACAAGTTGCAAAGCTAAATTATTCCATCTTACTCCATAGCTAAATTACTCCTTTGGAGTAGCTAAATTAAATTCGCTTTAAGCGTGCAAAGCACATTTAGCTGCCGCAAGGCAATTTAGCTGAACTTGTTCAATTTAGCTCGCGATAGCGAATTTAGCTGCGTTGCTATGCAACGCAATTGCGACACATAAGGTTTAGATGCAAACCAAGTTTAATGAATTGACAACTGTTGTTGTCATGAATTGGCGTCCCACCATGAATTCTCGCTTTGCTCCATGAATTGAATCGCCTTTCATGCACTTTAGTGCAATTCATGAGCCGTCAGGCTCAATTCATGAAATCGTAAGATTTCAATTCATGCCGCAGGCAATTCATTGCGGTTGAGTATCAACCGCAATAATTCACATCAGGTCAGGAACAAAAATTACAAATCAATTTCTGCACATATAGGATAGTGGTCGGAAAGGAAAATGCCGTTATGTTCATCTTCCCACAGGGTAACCGACCGCACTTTATCCTTCAATTCATCGGTCACGAAAATATAATCAATTTCATATTCCTGATCTACCGTACCGAAGTTGTGGAATGTTGCAGGATAAGGCCCTGTAATTTTGTTAAGCGGAAGTTCTTTTTGTTCTGCAAATTTTTTTACACACGCGGATTGTCCCCATTTTAAATTAAAATCACCCATTACAACGGCAGGAATATCATATTTATTTTGCTTATCCGCTTTCATTCTTTCAAGCATAAAGTTCAGCTCATCTTCCTGAGCCGAGCTTTCAATATGGTCAAGATGCACATTATACACATACATATTTTCACCCGTGGGCTTATAACGAACAATCGCAGTGTTCAGCGTTCTGGGGCATTGGCTTTGGTTTTTATATCCGGTTTCAGGCACATAAGGCGTATCACTCATCCAGCACACATCCAGCCCGAGCAGCTCCACCGTTTCCTTACGAATGGCAGTAAATACACCTTCACCGCTAAAATCTTTCAGTCTGCCGTGTCCTAAAATCAAATACTCCGGAAGCACAACCTCCAAAAGCTCTTTCGTTTTCGGAATAACCTCCTGAAAAGCAATAATATCAGGCTTTTTTTCTGCAATAACATCATGCACAAGCCCTGCACGGTGTATAAAGCTGTTTACACCATCCCATCCATCGTAGCAACTGCGAATATTAAAAGTTACAATTTTCATTTAGGTCTCCCCCTTTATTTTTTGAAAAATTTCTGTTTCAGCCATGCATACAGCATGCATAGACCAAAGGTGATCAGAGTGGTTGCCGTAAACCGAAGGACAAACAATTCCAAGATGCCCAAAGACGGCAGAAATTCCAGTAAATCGTTTACACTAAACATAACCAAGAGGTGCAAGAGATACACCGAAAAGGTAGATGCGTTAATCATCCTGAACGTTTTGCTTTCAAAGGGCTTTTTGTGTTTTGCAAGCGACACCGCAACCACCGAAAGCAAGGGCAGAATGCCTACACAATACACCGTCTGTAACAGATAGGAAAAACCAAAATAAACGCCGTTTTTCCGCTCTGCATACGAAAAACCTATGTTCAGAAGCAACACAAACAATCCCAAAATTACAATCGGCTTTTTGTTCTCTTTCAAAAACGCCAGATACGCGTTGTATTTATGCCCGGCAAGCATCCCAAGCATATAGTAAAACAAATAGCTCGTAAACAGTCTGTCATTATACAAAAATTCGATTTTTCCGCCCGAAACCGCTCGGAGCATATCCGGCAAAAACTGCCCGAACAGCACGGTTACAAGCAATGATGCCGTCAGTAACAGCAAGGGACTGTACTTTTCAATCCAACTCTTAAAAATCGGCATCAGTATAAAAAACTGCATTAAAATCACAACAAAATAAAAGTGCGCGGCAAGGTCACCGATGAAAATGTAGGACAGTAAATCCCAAAAGCGGAACGAAAAATAGTCCTTTGTTATAAAGTATACATAGTAAACGCATACATACAAAACATACGGCACATAAATTTTCAAAAGCTTGTCCCGCAGAAAAGCACCGTAGCTTTTACGGCTCGAAGAAAAGCCAAGTCCCAGTTTAATGCCGGAAACAAACAAAAAGCCGGGTACTGCCACCGTTGCCGCCTTCCAAAGCATAAAAAGCGGTGCAAAAGCCACCGCATCTGCCGAAAGCTTTGTTACAGGCTCAGATGCCGTGTGTATAAAAAGTACCAGAACGCAAAGAAACACATTGAGTATGTCAAGCTCGGTTTTCTTTTTGGTTACTGCCATCTCTTTCTCCTTTTAAAAGCAAGCCCCTGCCTGAAAAACGCAGAGGCTTGGTATTTTTACAGTTTTTCGCACAAAATATCTGCAATGCGCTTGCAGGCAAAGCCATCCCCATAAGGATTGCTTGCAAGGCTCATCTGATTGTACGCATCGTCATCGGTTAAAAGCAGTTTAAAGGTATCGTAAATAAAGGTCTCGTCTGTACCCACCAGCTTTAATGTACCTGCCTCAATGCCCTCGGGGCGCTCGGTTGTATCACGCATAACCAGAACGGGTTTGCCCAGGGAGGGTGCTTCCTCCTGAATACCGCCACTGTCCGTTAAAATCAGATAGCTTCTTGCCAAAAAGTTATGAAAATCCAATACTTCAAGGGGTTCAATGATGCGGATTCTGTCGCAGTTGCCGAAAATTTCCGCCGCCGCTTCACGCACCACGGGATTCATATGAATCGGATAAACCGCCTTGATATCGGGATATTCGTCAATAATCCGTTTGATGGCACGGAACATGTTGCGCATAGGCTCGCCCAGATTTTCACGACGGTGTGCCGTGATGGTAATCAGTCTTGAGCCCTTTGCCCACTCTAAATGCTCGTGGGTATAATTTTCCTGTACGGTAGTTTTCAAGGCGTCTATAGCCGTGTTGCCCGTTACATAAATATCATCGGGATTTTTGCCTTCATTCAAAAGGTTTTGCTTAGACATCTCGGTAGGTGAAAAATGGAATTTTGCCACAATGCCCACCGCCTGACGGTTAAACTCCTCCGGGAAAGGCGAATGGATGTTATAAGTCCGAAGTCCTGCTTCCACATGTCCCACCGGAATCTGGAGATAAAAACATGCCAGAGCGGTCGCAAAGGTAGTAGAGGTATCGCCGTGTACCAAAACCACATTCGGCTGTTCCTTTTCCAGCACTTCTCTGATGCGCTCTAAAATGTTCGTGGTCACATCAAAAAGGGTCTGCTTGTCCTTCATGATAGACAAATCGTAATCCGGTGTCACCTGAAACGCCTCTAAAACCTGGTCTAACATCTGGCGGTGCTGACCGGTTACACAAACCACTGTTTCTAAGCTTTCGCGTTTTTTCAGTTCCTTTACCAGAGGACACATTTTAATCGCCTCAGGTCTGGTGCCAAACACCAGCATTACCTTTTTCTTATCCATATCCAATCTCCTACATCATATCAAAATATTTATATAAATCCATACGTTCCTGCATCAAAGCATCCTTTGGCTCAGGTGCCGTATATTTTATGCTCTTACCGATATTGCTGATTTTCCGGCTTACCGCAATGCCAATGGTAAACACATGGTGTATCCACGCAACAGGCATCAGAAAAATATGCTTTTCCGCATACGGGTATCTCTTTTTCATGTTCTTAAGCCCGAAAGAAAAGCTGTTTGCCGCTTTTTTGCGGTACCATTTGGTCATAAACGACTGATAATCCTCGTTCTTAAAGGTCGCAAAACGCACGGCATTATACAAATCAAAGCAATCGCTTCTGTCTTCTTTTTTGCCGAACACACCGCCTGCCGCCACATCTTCAAAAAGACGTTTTACCTTTTCGGCATCGTACGAAAAGGGCAGAAAATCCGATTCGGAAAAACCAAGATATGTAACGCCAAACCCTTTTACGGTGTTTAAAAATTCCATGTATTTCAGGTGCGTCAGCGTATCCCGTATGCGTGCTTCATCCAACTCATTTTTATAATATTTTTCATACAAAAGGACATCTAAAATCTGCTTCACACCAAGTCCGCTGCGTACAAAATGGCGCACCGCATGCAAAAGCGTATAAAGATATCCGTCCGTAATACCCAAAACGGTCATGCCATCCTTTTGCATAAAGGGTTCCTGTTGCATATTCATATTGTCAAACCACACATCATGCTCGATGTCATAATAAAGAGAAATATGCAGCTCCACAACCCCGATTTTCGGATGCTCTAACTTGTCATGGTTCGAGGTGGTGCCTCTGTGCTCTACCGAAAAACCCGCCTCACGGAAAACGGTTAATGCCTTTTGCTCATCCTCAGGGGATACCAACAAATCAATATCGCTCGAAATACGGCATTCGGGATGTGCATACATGTAAGAAAGAGATTTTCCTTTCAGCAAACAGCACGGGATGCCTGCATCGGACAGCTTTGTTAAAATTTCCTGCACAGCACCGTTTTTCTGCTCATGCAAAATACAGCTTTGCATAAACCGTTTTTGCAGTTCGGCATAAAAGGGCATGTCCGCCTCATCCAAGGAAAGCTTTCCCGAAGAAACAAGCTGTTTGATGCCTGCAAAACAAAGCTGCCAGACGCCCTGCTCTGCCGCAAGCCGAATCACTTCGCCAAGCGGGATGCTTTTCAAATCCGCACCGCAGTCATTTCCTGCCGCACCGTACGCCAGCAAACCAAGCATTGTTTCCATGGTGTTCTCCTTCCTGTAGACATATATATTTATTGTATTATATTTAGCTGAATTTGTCAAGTTTTTTACAAGAAAAGCGACAAACAGCCATCCGTTTGTCGCTTACATCTTTATTCTTTTACAATGCGCACATCCATCTGCGGGAACGGAATGGTGATGCCCTCCCGGTCAAGAGCCTTCTTCACCTTAACGTTCACATTGTTGTAAACCGTCCAGTAATCAGGGGTGTTGCACCAGATGCGAAGCGCAAATGTAATGGCACTATCACCGTATTCCGCCACCACCGCCTGTGTCTCAGGTTCTTTTAACGCCAAAGGTTCTTCTTCGGCACATTTTAACAATAATGCACACATTTTGTCCACATCCGTATCGTATGCCACAGAGAATTTCAGGTCACAACGTCTGATTTTTTCAGAAGTTACGTTAATCAGCTGTTCGTTGGAAATCTCCGCATTGGGCACAATCACTTTCCGATTATCCGGAGTCAGCAACGTGGTGTAAAACAGACCGATTTCCTTCACGGTACCGCCCTGCTGATCGCTGACAATGATATAGTCGCCCACCTCAAAGGGTTTAAAGAGCAACAAAATCACGCCACCGCTGACATTGGATAAGCTTCCCTGCAACGCAAGACCGATTGCAACCCCTGCAGAACCCAGAACGGTAATTAAAGAAGCCGTCGGGAATCCCAGATAGCCTGCAAGCGCAATAATCAGTACAATTTTAAGCAAAATGCTGATGCCGCTGCCCAAAAAGGTCTGCATGCCGGGATTAAGTGCCGTAAAGCCCTTTCCCTTTTTGATGACTTTTACAAGCTTTTTAATCAGCTTAAAGCCAATCACCAGAAGCAGAACTGCTATACATATTTTACCCATCCCGTGCAAAATAGCACGAAGGATGTCGTTGCCGTATCCGGCAACAACATCCCAATTTATTACTTTATTCATGCTTATTCACCTTTGTTTTCGGTGTTTTCCTTCTTTTCGGGCTTAGGAAGTGTATCCTTTCTGGAAAGGTTCATTCTGCCCTGCTTGTCGATTTCAACCAACTTAACGTTGATGATATCGCCTTCGGAAACCACATCGGTTACCTTTTCCACACGCTTGTGGTCAAGCTTGGAAATGTGCACAAGACCTTCTTTACCCGGCAGGAATTCAACAAATGCGCCAAAGTCCATAATACGGGTTACTTTGCCCTTGTAGATGGTACCAACTTCAGGCTCAGCCACAATACCCTTGATGATTTCAAGTGCTGCATTACCTGCTTCCTGGTCGTTGGTTGCGATAAATACATTACCATCATCTTCAATATCAATTTTAACACCGGTGTCTGCAATAATCTTCTGGATTACCTTACCGCCGGGTCCGATAACTTCACGAATCTTGTCCACTTCAATCTTGAACTGGATAATCTTAGGTGCATACTTGGAAAGCTCAGCTCTGGGTGCCGGGATAACCGGAAGCATAACATCGTTCAAGATGTCCATACGACCCTTTTTGGTGATTTCCAATGCCTGGGTAATGATTTCGGGGGTTAAGCCGTCAATCTTAATATCTACCTGAATGGCAGTAATACCGTTTTTAGTACCTGCTACCTTAAAGTCCATATCGCCGAAGAAGTCTTCTAAGCCCTGAATATCAATCATTTCGATAAAGCGGTCGCCTTCGGTTACCAGACCAACAGAGATACCTGCAACGGGTTCCTTAATCGGAACACCTGCATCCATCAATGCCAAAGTAGAACCGCAAACGGATGCCTGCGAGGTAGAACCGTTAGAGGACAAAACTTCAGAAACTAAACGGATTGCATAGGGGAATTCTTCCACAGAGGGAATTACAGGTGCCAAAGCACGTTCAGCCAATGCACCATGACCGATTTCGCGTCTGCCCGGGCCTCTGGAAGGACGGGTTTCACCTACAGAATAAGACGGGAAATTGTAGTGATGCATATAACGCTTGGATTCTTCTAAATCAATACCATCCAGCATCTGAATTTCGCTGATGGTACCCAAAGTTGCAGCAGTAAGTACCTGAGTCTGACCACGGGTGAACATACCTGTACCATGGGTTCTGGGCATTAAGCCTACTTCAGCAGACAACGGACGGATTTCGTCTAACTTTCTGCCGTCAACACGCTTGCCTTCGTCTAAAATCCAACGGCGAACAACCTGCTTCTGCAGTTTGTAAAGCGCTTCGTCCAGCATACCTTCCATTTCGGGATATTTTTCATCCATAGCCGCATGTACTTCGTCGGTTACAACTGCCATACGTTCGTCACGGATTCTCTTGTCATCTGTATCTAATGCATATTTTACCTTGTCAATTGCAAAAGCTTCCACTTCCGCATAAAGGTCAGCATCCACAACGCAGGGAGTGTACTGAATTTTTTCTTTCTTGCCCACTTCATCTGCAATGCTCTGGATGAAACGGCAAAGCTCTTTACAAGCTTCATGGCCTGTAAAGATTGCATTTAACATCTGATCTTCAGGCACTTCTTTACCGCCTGCTTCAATCATAACAACCTTATCGAGTGTACCGGAAAGAGTAAGCTCTAAGGTGCTCTGTTCTCTCTGTTCCTGGGTGGGGTTGATTACCGGCACGCCGTCAATCAAGCCTACAGATACACTGCAAACCGGGCCGTTAAAGGGGATATCGGAGATTGCAACAGCGGTAGCTGCACCAATCATAGCCGCAATTTCGGGAGAGTTGTCCTGCTCCACGCTCATAACGGTGGTTACAATGGCAACGTCATTTCTCAAATCCTTCGGGAAGAGCGGACGCATGGGACGGTCGATACAACGGGAAGCTAAGATTGCAGCTTCTGTAGGACGGCCTTCACGCTTAATAAAGCTTCCGGGGATTTTACCTACTGCATACAGCTTTTCTTCATAGTCTACGCTAAGCGGGAAAAAGTCAATCCCGTCTCTGGGCTTTGCAGAAGCGGTTGCGGTAGCAAGCACTACTGTATCGCCGTAACGAACCAGCGCAGAACCGTTGGCAAGCTGTGCCATTTTGCCGGTTTCAATCACCAGCGGACGACCGGCTAAGGTCGTTTCAAAAGTTCTGAACATAACACATTCCTTTCCTGCAGACATTTCTTTACCGTCTGCATTTCTGCCGTCGGCAGATTTCTTATATAAATTTTTATTGTTACCGAAAAAATAGAGGGCGACAAGGACTGATGCAACAAAAGCCCCGTTTGCCCTCTACAGCATTTATTATTACTTTCTCAAACCGAGTTTTTCAATAATTGCTCTGTAACGTTCAACGTCCTTCTTCATGAGGTAGTTCAAAAGACCACGTCTTTTACCAACCATCTTCAAAAGACCACGTCTGGAATGATGATCCTTCTTGTTGATCTTAAGATGTTCGTTGAGGTGGTTGATGCGATTGGTTAAAATCGCAATCTGAACTTCCGGAGAACCGGTGTCAGTGTCGTGCAATTTGTTTTCTGTAATAATTGACTGCTTTAATTCTTTGTCCATCATAATGTGAACCCTCCTAAAATAATAAATAATCGCCGATTCACTTTGCCAAGGTTGGAGATTCCTTCAGCAATGCGAACGGTTCAAGAACTATAATACCACAACAAAAATCCCTTTGTCAAGTGTTTTTTGAAAAAATTTAAAACCAGAACAAAAGACAGGAGAAAAATGCCCCCATCAGTGCCCCGCCTGCCATCGCAGCCAAGGTAGACTTAACTTTTCCACTGCCTTTTTTCAGACACCGTACACCTTTTTCATATTTTTTCATATACCGCGCCACCACCTCTCTTGCTTCATTGACTAAAATTTCTTCCTCCCGTATCACGTTTTCCTTCAGCATAAAAATCACCTGTTCAAAGGCGTCTGATTCCGGATTCTCCAGGATTAAAATCTGTCTGTTTGTTGTACTGAGCATACCATTCCTCCTTGTGATGCATATTATATAATGTAATTATTCCTGATTTTACACAAAGATATACTTTTTTCTATTGACTTTATACAATAAATATTATATAATAAAATGAAAATTTGGTATTTTATCATGAAAAGGAGTTCTGACTATGAATCACGCAATGAAGCAATATAAAAGCTGGTTGGAAAGCGGCGTTGTAGATTTAGCCACCAAAAACGAGCTTTTGAACATCGAACAGGACGAAGACGAAATCAAAGAACGGTTCTACCAGAGTCTGTCTTTTGGTACGGCGGGTCTGCGCGGTATCATCGGTGCAGGCACAAACCGTATGAATATATATACTGTAAGAAAAGCAACCCAGGGTCTTGCTATGGTCATCAGTGAGCATGGCGAGGAAGCAAAAAAACGTGGCGTAGCCATTGCATACGACTCCCGCTTGTATTCGGATTCTTTTGCAATGGAAGCTGCGAAAGTGCTTGCGGCAAACGGCATTCGCTCTTATCTGTTTGAATCGCTCCGTCCCACCCCCGAGCTTTCCTTTACCATTCGTCATTTAAACTGCATTTCGGGTATCATCATTACCGCCAGCCATAACCCTGCCAAATACAATGGCTATAAGGTGTACTGGGAAGACGGTGCACAAATGCCTCCGCAGAATGCAGATAAAGTTTTGTCCTACATTGAAAGCATTGATATTTTTGAAGATGTAAAAGTTTTAAGCGACGTGGATGCAAATGCCACCGGCTTAATCACCATCATCGGCAAGGAAGTAGACGACGCCTACCTTGCAAACGTTATGGCACAAGCCATTAACCCTGACCTGGTAAAACAGGCAGGCGATAAGCTTAAAATCGTATACACCCCCTTCCACGGTGCAGGCAACAAGCCGGTACGCAAGATTTTAAGTAGGCTTGGTGTTTCCAATGTCTATGTGGTTCGGGAACAGGAAGACCCCGATCCGGCATTTCCTACCGTTAAATCTCCCAATCCCGAGGATGCGGAAGGTTTTGTTTATGCAGTAAAGCTTGCCACCGAAACCGATTCTCCGCTCATTATCGGTACTGACCCGGACGGTGACCGTATGGGTCTTATGGTTCGTAACGACAAAGGTGATTACGTAACCTTAAGCGGTAATCAGGTGGGTGTGCTTTTAATCAACTACATTTTAAGCCAGAAAAAGGAAAAGGGAATTTTGCCCAAAAACCCCGTAATCATCAAAACCATTGTAACCTCCGAAATGGCAACAAGGGTTTGTGAAAAATACGGTGTGCAAATCACAAATGTTTTAACCGGCTTTAAATTTATCGGTGAAATCATTAAAAATTTAGAAGAAAAAGGCGAAGAAAACCGCTTCACCTTAGGCTTTGAGGAAAGCTATGGTTATCTTGCAGGCACATACGCCAGAGATAAAGACGCGGTTGTGGCTTCTATGCTGATTGCGGAAATGGCGGCATGGTACACCATGCGCGGTATGACCGTATATGACGGCTTGCAGGAACTGTTTGAAGAGCTCGGCTACTATAAAGAAGTGCAGAAAGCTGTAACTTTGGAAGGCATTTCCGGTGTACAGAAAACCAAGGAAGTTGTAGACTTTTTCCGCAACAACCCGCCCGAAAGCTTTGGCGATGCCAAGGTGGTTGCCATCCGCGACTACCGCACCGGTGTCCGCAAAAATCTGGTAACCGGTGAAACGGAAAAGCTGACACTTCCCTCCTCGGATGTTTTGTATTACGAGCTTTCGGATGACACCTATTTCGTGGTACGTCCCTCCGGCACCGAGCCGAAAATCAAATTCTACTTGTTTGTAAACGGCAAAACACAGGCTGCAGCAGACATGGCTATGCAAGCCCTTTCCGACAACCTCTTTGCTGTAGTGGATACATTGCTTTAAAATCAACGGGACTGCTGTCAAAATATATCTTTTGGCACAGTCCTTTTCTCACCTGAAAGGATGAATAAAATGCAAATCAAAAGCGACAAAAGCAGTATGCCCTATCTCTTAGGGCTGTTTGCGTCCCTGCCCATAATTTTCAGGGGCATTTTCTTTGAAAGCGATTATTTTATATTCGCAATCATTGCCGCAATTACGGTCATTTGTGCCCTTTGCTTCGGCAGAACACGTCTTAAAATCAGCAGCATAACCGACTATGCCCTGCTTGCACTGGTACTCAGCTACATCTGCACCCTCTTTACTGCAGTAAGCCTGTACTCCGCGGTGTTGGAAATCAGCCGTTATCTGCTGTTTTTCCTGCTGTATCTGCTTGCCAAAAGCACCTTTGACAAAAACGAAAAGATTGCATCCGCCCTTCGGATTATTATGTATGTGTTGGCGTTCAGTGCACTTTATACTCTGCTTTCTGCAACCGGTGTGCTGGGCAATCTCACCTTCCCGGGCGCTTATTCTTCGGCAGAGCACGAAAGATGGCTGCAGGGTACCGTACAGTACCATAACACCTTCGGTATTTTAATGCTGGTGGGCTTTTTCATGGCTTGCGGCTTAAACACCGCCGAACGGAACAGCAAATCCTTTTTTGCAAATGGCATCTGCTCATTTTTATTCATGTTCGGTCTTTTGATGTCTTATTCCCGTGGTGCATGGGTTCTTGTTCCTTTCTTATTTGTGCCCTATCTGATTTTTGCGGCACCCTTACAGAAGGTTCGCTTTTTCGCAACGGGCATCGCTTCTTTGGCAAGCGTATTGCTTTGCCTGCCTCTGTTTTCGGGGTATGTGATTGCCGAAAGAAGCGGTATGGCATTTTTAACTCTGCTCATCGGCATTCTGATTTTTGCCGGTGTGTATTATGTCACCCATCTGCTGTTTGACAAATGGAGTAAAACAAAAAGCTTTAAAAAGGTGGGCATTTCTCTTCTGGCACTCATCATTGTTTGTGCCGTGTTAATCGTATTTGTTCCGGCCCTTACCAATCTTCTGCCTGCACAACTGGCTGACCGTTTAAGCGGTATCAGCCTGGGCGGTGAGACGGTTAAGGAACGTTTCGTATTCTACGGCGATGCTTTTGAACTTTACAAAAACCACAATATCGTATTCGGTAACGGCGGTAGTGCCTGGGCGCACCTTTATGGCATGTACCAGTCCTATGACTACGCCTCCAGCCAGGCGCACAGCTATATCATGCAGGTTTTAGTCGAAGCAGGTGCTTTGGGCTTTATCTGCTGGGTTGCAGTCATCGTGCTGTTTATTCTTTCCTGCATCAAAGCATATAAAAATGCTATGGTGGACAAGAACCTTTTAGCCGTACTTGCCTGCACCGGACTGGGACTTATCTTGCACAGCTTTATCGACTTTGATTTATCCTTACCTGCAGTTCTCTGCTTGCTCTGGATTGTTTTTGCTATGCTAAACGGCATTGCTCCCCTTTCTGCAAAAACCGTTACCTTAAACAAATGGATTGGGGTCGTACTTGCAGCCCTTCTGCTGATTTTCTCCTTTCCGGGCTGGATTGCTTTTGAAAGCTACTCTGCCTGCAATGAAGGCTTAGAGGCAGAAGAAGTGGATTTTGAAGCCTGCAGAAACAATGCCGAAAGTGCATCCGCACTGATGCCCTTTAACGGGAGATACACCTCCCTTGCTCTGCGTATGAATGCTTTGACCAATCAGAAAATCTCTGCAAAGGATGCCGACGAAATCCGGAATGACAACCGCTTTGAGGTTGCGGTTATGGAAAACCTCTTTTACTGCTACGAAGCAATCAAAGACTACAGCGGTGCATATGCCTGTGTAGAAAACATTGTACAACTACAGCCCTCTATAGATACCAACTACCTCTCTTTAACCGATGTAAGCAAGGTGGCAATGGTTTATGAACTGCGAAACGGCAGATTCTCCGAAACAAATCGCATTGCAAGCTCGTATCTTAGCTATCAGGAAGAAGCACTCCGCGCCGCAAAGGCATCAGGAGAAGCAGATTTGAAAACTGCCGGGCAGACTTTAGAATTTGCAACCGATTTGAAAGAAGCAAATCCCAAGGATTATGTAACAGCAACAGACTTTATGTTCAGCCGTGTTAAAAAGGCGATTGAACAAAAGGCAGAAAAAGAAATTCTTGCAAACCATTACGGTGAGTACGCCATCGTTGCCGGAATGGCAATGCAACAGTTGCCTGCGGAAGGCGATTATATGGGTGCACAAATGGTTGCACTGAAAGTAACTGAGGAAGCTTCCAGTCTGCAGTCTGCAATTCAGTATGCACCGCAGTACAGAGAAGAAATTGAACGTGCCATAGAATATGCCGAAAGCCTGCTTTCGGCTCTGGGAGGTCTGTAATGCGCCTTTCGGTTATTATTGTCAATTACAACACAAAAGACCTGCTTGCAGGCTGTATCCGTTCCATAAACGAAAACCCGCCCACGGGCGATTATGAAATTTTAGTGGCGGACAATGGCTCGACCGACGGAAGTGAGGCTTGCGCTTCCCTTCCTAACGTCACCTATATCCCTATGGACGGAAATGTGGGTTTTTCCAAAGCCAACAACCGTGCCCTGGCACATGCAAAGGGTGAATATATCCTGTTTTTAAACCCCGATACGGTTGTGCTGAAAAACACACTTGACATCTGTCTTGAAAGCTTTTCAGAACGCATTGGCTGTGTAGGCTGTCGTGTGCTGTTAGAGGACGGCACACTTGACCTTGCCTGTCGCAGAGGCTTTCCAACCTTGAAAAACGCATTATTTAAGTTTACGGGTCTGGACAAGCTGTTTAAAAATCGCTTTTTTTCCGGCTACAATCTTTTATATATGCCCGAGGATGCGGTGTATCCTATCGACTGCATTGTAGGTGCCTTTATGATGCTCCCCAAAAAGCTTTTAGACGAAATTGGCGCCTTTGACGAGCAGTTTTTCATGTACGGCGAGGATGTGGATTTGTGTCTTCGTGTACACCTTGCAGGGTACACAACCTTGTACAACGGAAGTTGCAGTATTCTGCACAAAAAGCGCGCCAGCAGTAAAAAAAGCAAGGCAGCCCAAAACGCCTTTTACGAAAGCATGTGGCTGTATTACCAAAAGCATTTTGCAAGCAGGCACAGCAAGCTTTCCAATTGGATGGTTCATAGCGCCATCCGCCTTTTAAAAACAATCAAGAGGTAATTTTATGCTCAGACAAAACGCAAAAATTTTAACGGTTGCCAAAGTGGTGGCAGATATACTTTGTATCCTCGTCGCCTTTTTTGCCAGCTGGTATTTTAAATTTGTGCTTCAGACAGACCCTGCCACCGAGCACCTGCCCATTTCGGCATACTTAGAGCTTTTGTGGCTTTCTTTGCCGACCTTTTTAATTCTGTACTCGGCATTCGGCTTGTATAAGCCCCAGAGAATCCGCTCGGCATTCCGTGAGCTTTACATTCTGTTTTTATCGGGGCTTTGTCTGTTTGCGGCAATTTCCATTTACCTGTTCGTATTTAAAATTTATCACATTTCCCGTATTTTAGTCGGTTTGTTCTGCGCAAGTGCCTTTTTACTTTCGGCTTTCTGCAGAATGGCACAGCGCATTCTCACCCGAACCTTACGCAAAAAAGGCTTTAACATCAAATACATTGTATTAATCGGACTTACCGGGCAGGGCAAAACCTACTTAGATTCTATTCTACGTCGTAAATCCTTAGGCTATGTACCCTTAGGCTTTATGGATGCTACCACAAAAAAATATAAAGAAATTCCGTATCTGGGCGATGGCTCTGACCTAAGCAGTTTCTTGGAAAACAATATCGTGGACGAGGTTGTGCTGGCACTGCCTTTGGAGCAGTACGGTAAATTGCCCGACCTCATTGAAATCTGCGAAAAAAATGGTGTAAAATCGGTTATCATCCCTGCCTACACCGAATTTTTGCCTGCCAAACCGCAAATTGACGAAATTGATGACATTCCGCTGGTGAACACCCGCTACATTCCGCTGGACAATCTGTTTTTCTCCACAATCAAAAGACTGGCAGACATCTTACTCAGCGCCCTTTTAATGCTGGTTTTATCTCCCCTGTTTTTGGTGCTTGCACTTTTAATCAAATGCACCTCAAAGGGATCGGTATTTTTCAGCCAGGAACGGGTCGGCTATAACAAGAAAACCTTTAAAATTTACAAATTCCGCACCATGCGTCCCGGCCAGGCAGGTGGCTGGACGGTAGAAAATGACCCCCGCGTTACCCCTTTGGGTAAGTTTTTACGCAAAACCTCATTGGATGAGCTGCCTCAGCTTTACAACGTGTTCAAGGGTGAAATGAGCCTTGTAGGTCCACGTCCCGAGCAGACCGCCTATGTGGAGCAGTTTAAGGAAACCATCCCGAAATACATGTTAAAGCATCGGGTACGTCCGGGCATTACCGGCTGGGCGCAGGTGAACGGCTTGAGAGGCGACACATCCATTGAAGAGCGCATCAAGCACGACATTTATTACATTGAAAACTGGAGCTTTTTGCTGGATATAAAAATTCTGATTCTGACTCTGTTTAAACATCGGGGTTACTGATTTGTAAAGGAGGATAAAGCCTTGATTACCATTGTAAACAGCTGTGCCTTTATCGGCATAGACGGGGTAAAAATCGAAACCGAAGTGGACATTTCCAAGGGCGTTCCCTCTTTTGAAATTGTCGGACTCCCGGACACCGCAGTGAAAGAAAGTAAGGAACGGGTGCGCTCTGCTTTAAAAAACGCAAAAATCCCCTTCCCGCCTGCACGGTACACAGTAAACTTAGCACCTGCCTCCATTAAAAAGGAAGGGGCTTTGTTTGACTTTCCCATTGCTGCAGGCATTTTAAGCAGTATGCGTTTAATTCCTACCGAAGCCCTTACCGATAAAATGGTCATTGGCGAGCTTTCCTTAAACGGTGAAATCCGCCCTGTAAGCGGAATCCTTGCCGCCGCCATTGCCGCAAAGCAAAACGGCATGGACGGCATATTTGTCCCTGCGCAAAATGCCGCAGAGGCAGCGGTTATTGAAGGACTTTCCGTGTACCCCTGCGAAAGCTTAACCGCTTTTATGCTCCATTGCACGGGCGAGCAACCCATTCTGCCGTTCCGGGTGGATTCTGCCATTCAAAACAGCGCCTTTCAATCCACTCTGGATTTCTCGGAGGTCAAGGGGCAGGAAGCTGCCAAGCGCGCCCTGGAAATTGCCGCCGCAGGCGGACACAACTGTCTGATGGTCGGCAGTCCCGGTACAGGTAAAACCATGCTTGCAAAACGTCTGCCCACCATTTTACCCGATTTAACCTTTGAAGAGTCCTTAGAGGTCACCAAAATTCACAGCATCAGCGGTATGCTTCCCGATAACACACCCCTTATGTGTCAGCGTCCGTTCCGCAGTCCGCACCACACAATCTCTGCCAACGGCATGTCGGGCGGCGGACGTGTACCCCGACCGGGCGAAGTGAGCCTTGCACACCACGGTGTACTCTTTTTAGACGAATTACCCGAATTTCATAAAGACACCTTAGAGGTATTGCGCCAACCGCTGGAGGATTCTAAAATCACCATCTCCCGTGTGGCTTCTACCCTCACATACCCTTGTAACATTATGCTCATTACTGCCATGAATCCGTGTCGTTGCGGTTTTCTGAACGACCCGCACCACGAATGCACCTGTTCTCCGCATCAGGTACAGCAGTATATGGCAAAAATCAGCGGACCGTTGCTGGACCGTATTGACATCCATATTGAGGTCAACCCCATTATGTATGAGGATTTAGAAAACAAAACCGCTCCGTCCGTTTCTTCTGCCGAGATGAAAGAGCGGGTTTGCCGTGCCCGTGCCATTCAGGCATCCCGATTTGCTGAGGACGGCATTTTCACCAACGCACAGATGCAGGAACGGCACATTTTAAAATACTGTGCTTTAGGCGAAGCGGAAAACAATATGCTAAAGAAAGCCTTTGACCGCTTAGGCTTAAGCGCCCGTGCCTATAACCGCATTTTAAAGGTGGCGCGCACCATTGCAGACTTAGACGGCAGTGCGGACATTTTAAAGCCGCACCTGGCAGAAGCCATCAGCTATCGAAGCATGGATCGGAAATTAAAAAACGCTTAAGTTGCAAAAAATGTAAGAATCGTGTATAATTAATAAGGAAAACAATAAAAAGTTTCTAATATACATATACTGAAAAAATATTTGAGGAGTGGTCAAGTGAAAATCGTATTGGCTGGCGGCGGCACCGCAGGGCATGTAACCCCGAACATCGCGCTCATCCCCGCCTTAAAAGAAGCAGGTTTTACCGACATTCAGTACATCGGTACCAACGGCATTGAAAAAGAACTGATTACAAAGGAAGGCATCCCCTTCCATGAAATTCAGGCAGGCAAGCTTCGCCGCTATCTGGATATGGAAAATATAAAAGACATTTTCCGCATTATAAAAGGTACACAGCAGGCGAAAAAGCTTTTAAAGAAAATCAAGCCGGATGTGGTATTCAGCAAGGGTGGCTTTGCCTCCTGCCCTGTAGTATGGTCCGCAAAAAGCCTGCATATCCCTGTAATTTCGCATGAATCGGACATCACGCCCGGTCTTGCCAATAAACTCAGCCTGCCCTCTGCAAGCAAAATCTGCTATGCGTTTCCTGAAACGAAAGCACATCTGCCCGAAGGCAAAGCCATTTACACCGGCATCCCGATTCGCCCTGCATTTTTCACGGGCGACAGACAAAAGGGCTTGTCTTTCTTAGGCTTTACGGGTAAAAAACCGATACTCACGGTTATCGGTGGCTCACAAGGCTCTAAATTTTTAAATGAAACGGTACGCGGAAGCTTAAAAGCTTTGCTTGAAACCTTTGATGTGTGCCATCTTTGCGGTAAAGACAATCTGGATACATCCCTTTTAAGCACCGATGGCTACAAGCAGTTTGAATACATGCACGCAGAGCTTGCTGACGTGATGCAGGCAACCGATTTATTTGTATCCCGTGCAGGGGCAACCACTTTATTTGAAATTCTTGCCATGAAAAAGCCGTCTGTGCTGATTCCCCTTTCCAAGGGCAGCCGCGGTGACCAGATTTTAAACGCAAACTCCTTTGAAAAACAGGGCTTTGCCAAAAAACTGGACGAAGAAACCATGACCGAGCAAAGCTTTCTGGATACTGTTTTTGCAGTGTACAAGGACAGGGAAAGCTACCACATAGCGCTCGGACAGGTTTCAAACGAAAACAGCGCGCAAAAAATTGCCGCACTTTTAAAAGAAAACATCAGAAAATAACGGAGAAACAGCTTTATGTATTTAATCGTAGGCCTGGGCAATCCGGGCAAGCAGTATTTTGCGACCCGTCACAACATCGGTTTTTCTGCCATGGATTATCTGTCGCAAAAACATAACATTGCCATCACAAAAATCAAGCACAAGGGCTTGATTGGCGAAGGAAAAATCAACGGAGAACGGGTTTTGCTTTTAAAACCCCAGACCTTTATGAATTTAAGCGGTGAATCGGTTCGGGATGCCGCAACCTTCTACAAAATTCCGAACGAAAACATTTTAATCATTTATGATGACGTATCTCTTCCGGTAGGCAAAATGCGTCTGCGCGAAAAAGGAAGTGCCGGCGGACACAACGGCATTAAATCCATCATCGCCCATTTAGGCTCGGATGTATTTCCGCGCATCAAAATCGGCGTGGGCAGTCCCAAGCCCGAAACGGATTTGGCAGACCATGTTTTGGGGCGCATCTCCAAGGAAGAAGAGAAAATTTTATTTGAAATGCTGGAAAAAACCAACGGCGCGGTGGAAACCTTTGTCAAAGACGGCATGGAACGCGCCATGAACCAATATAGCGGATAATGATGACACAACAAGGATATTTAGAGGTCCTGCAGGAGCAGGAATCCTACAGCGAAATTTTAAACGCTGTAAAAAAGAACAAATTTCCCATAAAAATCACAGGTACGGCCGAGTCGCAAAAACTGCACTTGGCCTATTCTTTGTGTAAAGAATTTAGAAAAAACATGGTATACATCGTGCCCGATCCTTTAACGGCACGGTTTGCCTTAGAGGATTTAAAATTCTTTGCCGGAGAAGAAAATACCGATTTATTCCCCAAAAAGGAACAGATTTTTTATGAAATTGAAGCCAAAAGTGCCGGAAACGCCTCTAAGCGTATCGCGGTGCTGAATAATCTGTTGCACAGGCAGAACTATTTTGTGGTTACCACCATTGAAGCCTTTTGTCAGAAAATCATCTCCAAGGTGGCGTTTGAAAACCGCAGAATCGCATTAAAAACCGCACAGGTTTACAGCATAGAAGATATCGAAAAGAAGCTTGCGCTCATGGGGTATAAACGGGAATACACCGTTGAAGCGCCGGGTCAGTTTGCGGTGCGTGGCGGTATTTTGGATATTTTCCCCCGGAATGCCCTCACCCCTTGCCGCGTTGAGTTTTTTGATGACGAAATTGACACCATCCGTCTGTTTGATCCTGATTCCCAGCTTTCCATTGAAATTGTGCAGGAAATCGAGATTTCTCCTGCCAACGAGGATTTTTCGGACAACATCGGCACCCTTGCGGACTTTTGCGAAAACTGTCTGTTTTTCCTGGAAGAACCGCACCATTTGCATGCCTCCTACGAAAAGGCTGTGTCTGATTTAACCGATGCCATCGGTGCCGCAAAGGAAAAAGCGATGCTCACCGAGCGGGAGCAGATGCGTGCAGACTATTATATAGAAGCTTATTCCACCGCTTTAAAGAAAACCTACAGCCAGGGTGCTATTGCCCTGTCTAACCTGACTTTAGCGGCAAAGGAATTCAATCCGAAAGAAATTCTTTCCATTAATACTAAATCCACCGCTTCGTACAACGGAAATTTAGGCCTTCTGCTGGAGGATATTTTATACTACATCGGACAAAAATACCGCATCGTACTTCCCTGTGGCTCAGAATCCAAAGCCAAGCATCTGCAGGAAGAGTTAAACCGCGAAAATATTTCGTCTGCCTACACCGCAACCTTAAAGGAAATGCCAAAGCGCGGTATGGTAACTTTGGTAGACGGTACGCTGCAACGGGGCTTTGAATATCCCTTAACCGCATCCGTCTTTCTGTCCGACAAAATCTTTGCAGGCGAATCCCAGAAGAAAACAGCACTCCGTAAAAAAGGACAGTCCATCCGCGATATTTCGGATATCAAGGAAGGCGATTATGTGGTGCATCAGAGCCACGGTATCGGTGTATACTCAGGCATTGAGCGCATCACGGTAGACAACATCACAAAGGACTATTTAAAGGTCAAATATCAGGGCACAGACGTTTTATATGTGCCTGTTAACCAGTTGAACTTAATCAACAAATATATCGGCGCAACCGAACACATTAAAGTAAACAAGCTTGGCGGTCAGGAATGGAACCGCACCAAGGCAAAAGCAAAATCAGCTGTTGCGGCAATCGCAAAAGAGTTGGTGGAGCTGTATGCCGCCCGGGAAAATGTACAGGGCTTTGTTTTCAACCCCGACACTCCCTGGCAAAAGGAATTTGAGGATGCCTTTTTATACGAAGAAACCCAAGACCAGGTAACCGCCATTGCAGATGTGAAAAAGGACATGGAAAGTGCAAAGCCCATGGACAGACTGCTTTGCGGTGACGTAGGCTTCGGCAAGACCGAGGTGGCACTTCGCGCGGCGTTTAAAGCCATTATGGACGGCAAGCAGGTGGCATACCTTGTGCCCACCACATTGCTTGCCAAACAGCATTATGAAAACTTCCTGCAACGGTTGCAGAATTACCCCTTTAAAGTTGAAATGCTCTCCCGCTTCCGCTCCAAAAAACAGCAGGAGGAAACGGTAAAACGCTTAAAAAACGGAAGCTGTGACATGGTTGTCGGCACCCACCGTCTGTTGCAGGAGGACATCGGCTTTAAGGATTTAGGTCTTTTGATTGTGGACGAGGAACAGCGCTTTGGCGTAAACCATAAAGAAAAAATAAAAACCTTGAAAAATAACGTGGATGTGTTGACCTTAACCGCAACCCCTATCCCCAGAACCTTAAAAATGGCAATGTCGGGCTTAAGGGACATGAGCGTTTTAACCGAACCGCCTCAGGACAGACATCCCATTCAAACCTATGTTTTAGAATTCAATCCCGAGGTTATCGCCTCTGCCATCCGTCGTGAAATGGAACGAAACGGACAGGTGTATTATCTTTATAACCGTGTCGAATCCATTGACGCCTTTGCGGCACGCATCAAGCAGTTGGTACCCGAGGCACGCATTGCCATCGCCCATGGCAGAATGAGCCAGATTCAGATGGAAAACATTATGTTAAAGGTCATCGACGGTGAGGTGGATGTTTTAATTTGCACCACCATCATTGAAACAGGGCTGGACATTCCGAATGTAAACACCATTATTTTGGATAACGCCGACCGCTTCGGTCTTGCTCAGCTCCACCAGATTCGCGGACGTGTAGGCCGTTCCTCCCGTCTTGCCTATGCCTACTTTACCATTCAGAAGGATAAGGTTTTAGATGCCGTTGCGGAAAAACGGTTAAAGGCAATTAAGGAATACACCGAATTTGGTGCAGGCTTCAAGCTTGCCATGAAAGACCTGGAAATCCGCGGTGCAGGCAGTCTTTTGGGACAGAAACAACACGGACATATTGAACAAATCGGCTATGAGCTTTACTGCAGATTGTTAGAAACCGCGGTGCGTCAGCTGAAAAACAACGAGGAAATTGTGGAAGAACTGCCTATCACCATTGACCTGCAGCAAGACAGCTACATTCCCGAAAAGTATATCGCAGATGCGGACACACGTATTGATGTTTACAAAACCATTTCACAAATTGAAACCGAGGAAGATGCAGACAACGTAATCAGTCAGCTGATTGACCGCTTTGGTGAACCGCCAAAAGTTATGGAAAGCCTGATAGATGCCGTGCTGATTCGGAATCTTGCCAAATCTTTAGGCGTAACAGATGTAACCCAGACCAAATCCGAACTGGTGCTGACCCTTTCTGCCGCCTCCCCGATTGATGCGATTTTGACCTATGTGCAGGAAAATAAAAACGATTTCATTCTGCGCGCCAACAAAACCACTTGCCTTGTTTACAAATTTAACAACCGCACCGTCAACCAGGGTCGGAATATTAAGATTATATTACAATTGCTAAAACGATTGAAAAAATCCTGCGAATAGTATATAATGAAATTGTGGCAACACGATTGCAACAAAAAATCCGTTTATATTGGAAGGTGATTCCCATGAAAAAATGTATAATCTGTCTTTTGGTTTTCAGTATGCTGTTTGCACTTGTTGCCTGCGGTGATTCCAAGACGGCGAAAAACCTCGAAACCGACCAGGTGGTCGGTTCTGTGGAGGGCGAACCCATTTATTTCTGGGAATACAATTTCTTTTTGCAGGATGTAAAGCAGGTAATGCTGGAGCAGTACGGTATTGAACCATCTGACATTTCTGCATCCAAAGAATTCTGGAAAAGAGATTTTGACGGGCAGACCGCCTCCGAGCTTGCCATTGAAAAAGCCTTTGATGAGGTGACAAGCTTTAAGCGTCAGGTCATTTTTGCCAAGCAGAACGGCGCAACGGTTGACGAAAGCTACGAACAACAGTTAGACAAACAGATTGGCGAATACAAAGAGGCTGTCGGTGCTGAATACTTTGAAGTTTTCTTAATAGAAATGGGCTTAACAAGCGAAGAACAGTACCGCCAGATCAGCCGGGACAACGCACACATCAACAATTTCTATCAGTCCCTCACTGCAGACGGGACAGTAACCGTTTCAGACGAGGAAATCGAAGCTTTTTACAACGAATACATTGCGCCCACCTATGATGTGGTTACCGCAAAGCACATTTTGATTTCCACCGTAGATGAAAACGGTGCACCCTTGTCCGATGAAAAGATTGCAAAAGCAGAAGCTTTAGCAAAGGATTTACACAAACAAATCACTGACGGTGAGATAGAATTTGATGCAGCAATGCAAGAATACGGTCAGGACCCGGGCGTTAAATCCAATCCCGACGGCTACACCTTTGGTCGAGGCGAAATGGTCGAAGCCTTTGAAACCACAGCCTTCGGCCTTGAAATCGGCGAAATGTCCGAGCCTGTTTTAAGTGAATTCGGCTGGCACATTATACTTTTAACCGACGCCAAAACCCAAACCCTGGAAGAGGCGTCCGACAACATCCGTCAACAGCTTTCCTTCAGTGCCTGCACCAAATACATCATGGAGCATACCGAATCGTTTGCAATTGAAAAGAATGAAGACGTTTTAGCCAAAGTACAGATATAATCAACAAAAGCACTTCAGAAACCGAAGTGCTTTTTCTAAGGAAAGGAGCTTTAAACCACATGGAAAAACAAGTCCTTTTTACCGACCATCAGGAATATTTGCAGATGGAGCATTTATACACCTCTGCTTTAAAGCAGCTTCAGCTCCGCTTTGAGGTGTTAAACGGCGAATTCAAGGTGATGCATGACCGAAGCCCCATTCATCACATTCAAAGCCGATTCAAATCCACCAAAAGCATTATCAAAAAGTTAAACAAGCTCGGGCACGAGGTGTCCATTCCCTCTGCCATGAAAAATATTAACGACTTAGCCGGCATCCGCGTGGTTTGCAGTTACATTGATGACGTGTATAATGTCGCCGATATGTTTTTGCGCCAGAACGATATTCGCCTGATAAAAAAACGCGACTACATCAAAAATCCCAATTACAACGGCTACAGAAGTCTGCATCTGGATGTGGAAATTCCCGTATTTTTATCCGACCATACCCAGTCGGTCTTAGCTGAAATTCAGATTCGCACCGTTGCCATGGACTTCTGGGCAAGCTTAGAGCACGATTTGCGCTATAAATCGGACAAAAACATTCCGCAGGAGCTTTGCGAGCAGATGCTTGCCTGCGCAGACGAAATTGCTATCATCGACAAAGAAATGCAGGAAATGTATAAAGAAATACAAAACTTATAAAAAAAGAGCCTTACGGCTCTTTTTTTATAGTAATATCGCAATAAAAATACCTGCCAGCACTATGCCTGTGCACATAAATTTATACAAAATATGTTTTTCGTGAAATACCAACCAACCGGTTAAAACGGTGACTAAAACCGAAGATTGCTTGACAATGGTCATGATGGTGACTTCACTTTCCGGGTTTGCGTTGGCTTCAAACAGCATTCTGTCCCCGACCATCAAAGAAAGACTCATAAGCGGAATCCAGAAATTGGTTTTTAGAGTGGAAATATGCACCTTTTCTTTGCGGGCAATCAGTATTATGCCATAAATTACGGTCATAAAAAGCATAAACCAGAACTGCAGTTGAGAAGAATCCATATACTGCATCAACACTTTGTCCATAGTTCCCGAAATGGCATTGAAAAAGCAGTTTAAAAGTGCCGAAAGCAACACCACAAAGGTTACACCCTTTGCAGTCGTGTTGTCTTTTTTTAGATTTGCCAGAAACAATCCCAAAACCACTAAGAACATTCCCGCTATTTTCGGAACGGTCAGCGATTCACCCAAAACGAACACACCAAGAAGTGTAGAAAACACCATGCGCGACAAATCCATAATGCCATATAAGCTGACCGACATGTTTTTAAGTGCCGCATAGGCAAACAGCCAGGCAGTACAAACCACCGCTGCCTTTATGAATATGTAAAATATCAAAGCAGGCGAAAGTGAAAAGGCAGTTCCCGAAAAAGGAATCGCAAAAAGCAAGCCGATAAGGGTATAGAAAAACAGAATTTCGGTGGAACTGCTCTTTTTAAGTGCCGCCTTCTTCATACCCTCTCTCGACCCCTTTAAGAGCCCGTATATAAACACATATAAAATCCAGATTGAACCTGTCATACTCTGCCTCCGTCTCGTATTTCCGACCCATTGTATCACGGATTTCATATAAAGTCAAGCAGGACATAATTTTATAAATCTGTCTTGTTTTGATATTTACATTTTAAGTCCATTATGTTACAATACAAGCAAAGGGAGTGAATTTACATGCAGGAAATTCTTTTTTCGGATTTGTCCGAGATTACAGTCAATAAACAAGATATTGCAGACACCTCTATGCCGGACAAATGGCGCGTAATGCCTTATACTGCAGGGCATACGGAAGGCAAGCTTTTAGTTGCAGGCGAATGTGCCAAACCGAATCCGCTTACCTTAAAATTAGGTCTTACCGGCTGGCACAAGATTTTC
The DNA here is from genome assembly GCA_017410375.1 of Clostridia bacterium. Classification (NCBI taxonomy): domain Bacteria; kingdom Bacillati; phylum Bacillota; class Clostridia; species Clostridia bacterium. The sequence continues at coordinate 148,804 of JAFQQW010000059.1, forward strand.
CTGGGAATGATTAAAATCGGCTTTGACAACCGTTTTTATATCAAGCTTTCCAACGACCCCTGGTACCGAGCCGTGAATATGTCCAAAGAACCGCGTCCCATTCATTATGATCCCCATGAATGGATTGAAGAAGATTTCTGGTGCTGTGCCGACCTGACCAACCTCAATATTCTGCTCAAAAAGCCGGATGTAGCAGGAAAATTCGGCATACTCACCTCTTCACTTGCCTGGATTCGCTGTGTACCCATGACCGATGATGAAGTAAAGGCGCATCTTGCCTACAACGCACCGCAACGAAAAGTACACGCCCACTTTGACGGCGACTGGAATTTAATCGAGGAAGCGGGGCTTATCGGTCCCATGTCGCGCCTTTGCTCCATAAAAGACACCGATATCAAGCTGTGCTCGGTAGAAGCGATGGCAGACATCGGCAACCGATTTGACTTAACCGACACACCCATGACCACCCAGGATTTAAGCTATTACGAGGGCAATAAAAAGGGCGCGAAAATCGCAAAACTGCGCCACCAAACCTATACCGATTACATTCGACAAAACGGCATTGTTCCCCTTGCGGCTCTGCGCATGAGCATCTGTAATTTCTGCGTTCCGGACGAGCATCTGACTCGTTTGAAATTCCCGGACGAGCATCCCGAATATTATATCAGAAGCCGTGAAGGCGACACCATTCCCATTTGCTCCTATGCGTATTCCAAAGTGCAGAATTATGTGATTGACACCTTAAAAAACGCCTTAGATTTGGGCTATGACGGCGTAACTTTAATGTATGTACGCGGAAGCCATATCGGTTTTGAACAGCCGGTCATAGACGCATTCAAAGCAATTTATCCTAAAATTGACCCCTTCCGTCTGCCCGTTACCGATAACCGATTAAACGGCGTGTGGCGTTCCATTTTCACCGCCTTTATGACAAAGCTACGCAAAGCCCTTGACGAGCATGCAGGTAAGCATGTGCACATTAACATTGTGACCGATTTCACCCCTGAAACCGATTTTCATTTCGGCATTGATATCCGTGAATGGGCGCGTTTAGGCTTGATAGACAGCATGTGCTCCGACACCATGGAAACCTATGAAGATTTAACCGATTGCCTTGCAGATGACGGTTTGATTGACCTTGAAAAATACAAAGAAGAACAAACCAAACGCATGGTAATTTGCCGGAATTATGACGGACTTGACATTGACCGTGTGGTTGAAGGCGTAAAACAATATTTAGAAATCGAAAAGGAATACGGTGTGGAGTTTTATGCATGTCTTTTGGGCTATTGGCGTCCTTCTATCTACACACCCAACTGGGAAAAAGTAAGAAAAGCAGGTGCCACCAAATTCTGCGCCACAAATTTTGTGCATTCCATGCCCGACTTACCCGGCTATCATCGGGTCTCTAAATTCGGACATGACTCCCTCTGCACCGAATACAGCACTCCAAAGCTTTACCGTGTACTTTCCTTAAACAACAAAAACATCGCAACTTATAACCCCAACTGGAGAGGATAAGAAAAAGCAGGCAATTGCCTGCTTTTTCTTATCCGGACTTATCCAAACATAATTGAATTGACAACCGATTCTAAGTATTCCTGACTCCCGCTTCCGGGCATTTCGGGTTTTTGTAGCTTACCTGCGTATTCTGCGAGTTCTTCAAGTGTTGCGTTGCCCGAACGGATTTTTTGTCCGATTTCGGTGTTTGCAAAGCTCTGATACTTTTCTTTTACAAATTCGTCCAGCCTGCCGTCCTCAATCAGTGCTGCCGCCTTGATTAAGCCTAACGCATAGGTATCCATTCCCAGAATAAAGCCTTTAAACATATCCTCTGCGGTGTAGCTGGGACGACGGTTTTTCGCATCAAAGTTAAATCCGCCCGTAAGACCGCCTGCCTTTAAAACCTCTAACATGCAGTAGGTTGCGCTGTACACATCCGACGGGAACTGGTCGGTATCCCAACCAAGCAGGTAATCGCCCTGGTTGGCATCAATAGAGCCAAGCATACCGTTCATGGCAGAAATGCGAAGCTCGTGCTCAAAAGTATGTCCTGCAAGGGTTGCATGATTGGCTTCAATATTCATCTTAAAATCTTTATCCAGACCGTATTGACGTAAAAAGCCGATGGCGGTTGCCGCATCAAAATCATACTGATGTTTCATGGGTTCCTTGGGCTTAGGCTCAATGTAAAAATCGCCCGTAAACCCGATTTTTCTGCCGTAGGTAACTGCCATTTTCATTAAAGCGGCAATGTTTTCCTGTTCAAATTTAACGTCTGTATTCAAAAGAGTTTCATAGCCTTCTCTGCCACCCCAGAACACATAACCTTTACCGCCAAGCTTTACGGTAAGCTCTAATGCCTTTTTCACCTGTGCCGCCGCAAAGCAGAACACGTCCGCCGAATTGGTACTGCCTGCACCGTTTACAAAACGGGGATTGGAGAACATATTGGCTGTACCCCACAGACATTTGATGCCTGTTTCTTTCATTTTAACCAGTATATAATCGGTGATTTCGTCTAATCTTTTGTTGGTTTCGTTGATGTCATCTGCCTCGGGCACCAAATCCACATCATGGAAACAAAAATACTCCACGCCAAGCTTTTGCATGAATTCAAACCCTGCGTCCACTTTTGCTTTTGCGTGCGCCATAGTGCCTTTTTCTGCGCCGAATGCCTTGTCTGCGGTGTCTCTGCCGAACATATCGGTACCTGCCGCACAGAGGTTGTGCCACCAAGCCATGGCAAAGGGCAGATGCTCTTTCATCTTTTTGCCTAAAATTACTTTTTCCGCATCATAATACTTGAAAGAAAGCGGATTTTTACTGTTTTTTCCCTCGTATTCAATTTTGGGAATGTTTTCAAAATAAGCCATTTAATTTTCCTCCTTTAATTCCTTATATAAATTCTTAAGACTTGGATAAAGCTTTTTAAATTTCTGATATTTCTTTTCATAGCGTGCAGATAACTCCGCTGTCGGCAAAATTTCTTCTTTCACCTTTACGCTTACACATGCCTGAACTGCTTTAAAGTCACCGCAAGCCACCATAGCAAGAAGTGCACCACCAAAACCGGGTCCCTCTTCGGTTTCGGGAATCTGCAGCTTTATATTCAGTACATTTGAAAGAATCTGCATCCAAAGCTTAGATTTTGCACCGCCACCGCAAACCGTACTTTGTGAAACCAAAATACCTAAGCTTTTTGCCACCTCCAGATTGTCCCGCACCGCAAAGGCTACGCCCTCTAATACCGCAAGCAGCATATCCGCACGGGTGGTATTGGGTCTTAAGCCTATAAACATGCCTGTTGCATTGGTGTCGTTAATCGGGCTTCTCTCACCCATCAAATAAGGCAGAAAAAACACTTCATTCTGTCCTAAATCCGATTCCTTAATTTCATCCTGCACAGATTTAAAATCCTCTGTTTTTAAAATTTCCTCACAAAACCATTTGTTGCAGGATGCCGCAGACAGCATGCACCCCATCAGATGATATCCACCGTCCGCATGGCAAAAGGCGTGCAAGGCATTATTGGGGTCAACCCCGAATTTTTCGGAGGAAATAAACACCGTACCGCTGGTACCAAGAGAAATATTACACCGTCCCTCGCCTACTGTTGCCGTACCAATTGCCGCCGCTGCGTTGTCCCCTGCACCTGCCGCCACCTTTACTTCAGCTGTAATGCCAAGCATTTCCGCTACCTCGGGCAAAAGTGTGCCGATGCATTCAAAACTCTCATACAAAGCAGGCATCTGTTCTGCTTTTACCGAGCAGATTTCAAGCATTTCTTCCGACCAGCATTTGTTTTGTACATCCATCAACAGCATGCCCGAAGCGTCCGAATAATCGGTTGCATGCACCCCGGTCAGCTTGTAATTAATATAGTCCTTCGGGAGCATAATTTTGGAAATTTTATCAAAGTTATCCTTTTCGTTGTTCTTCATCCAGAGGATTTTAGGTGCGGTAAACCCTGCAAATGCAATATTTGCCGTGCAGGCAGAAAGCTTTTCTTTGCCTACAACCGCATTCAGGTATGCCGTTTCCTTGTCGGTTCTGCCGTCATTCCACAAAATAGCAGGACGGATAACCGCATCCTTTTCATCAAGCACCACAAGTCCGTGCATCTGCCCTGCAACCGCAATGCCTGCTACAGCCGTTTTGTCCACTTCTGCAATCAGCTCTTTTACACCGTTAACAAATGCATTCCACCAATCCTCGGGTGATTGCTCACTCCAACCGGGATGCGGATAGCAAACCTCGTAGCTTTTGCTTACCGTCTTTACAATTTGCTTGTTTTCGTCTACCAGTAAAAGCTTCAGCGCGGATGTGCCTAAATCGGCACCAATGTAATATTTCATAATTCTCCCCCTTTATCTATTTTCATTGTAGCATAGCCCTCTTGACATTTCCCGCAAAAAGGTATATAATTTATAGACAAAATTTGTCTTTTTAGAGGTGCGTGTATGCTCTATCAGTACCAACACTTCGGATTGTCCGAATATTTTTGCAAGGAGTATGGGGAAAACTTTTCTTTCCCGGCTCATTTGCACCAATCCTTTGAGTTTATTACCCTTTTGTCCGGCGAAATGGACATCACGGTAGAAAACAAGCTGTACACAATAAAACAAGGCGAAGCCCTGCTCATTTTTCCGCATCAGCTACACGCCTTAAGCAGTAACGAAAGTGAGCACATGCTATGTATTTTCTCGCCTGAAATTGTAAAGGCTTACTTTTCCAAAACTGCAAAAAAACTTCCGATTCAAAGTCTTTTTATGCCATCAAAAAATCTGATTGATGCCATAAACACCCTTTCCGAAACAGATTCCGTTATCAAAAAGAAAGGAATTTTATATGCACTTTGTGCAGAATTTGACGAAACCGCTGCATACACCAACAAACAAACAGTCGACAAAAATTTACTTTCTTTGGTTTTTTCGTTTGTTGAAAACAATTTTAACAAAGACTGTTCCCTAGAAAATCTTTCCAAAGAAACAGGCTTCAGTTACGCCTATTTATCCCGTTATTTTAAAAATACAGTGGGGATTTCTTTTAACACTTATGTGAATCAGTATCGCATCAACAACGCCTGCTACCTTTTAAACAACACCGATTATTCCATTCTGCAATGTGCCTTAGACAGCGGTTACACATCCCTGCGGAGCTTTAACCGCAACTTTAAAAGCATCACAGGCATGACACCGCAAGAATACCGAAAACACTAATAAAAATCCACCGGCATAGCCGGTGGTATTTCATTTCAGGGCTACGCCCTACCCGATACTGGCTGCGCACAAGTGCGCTTTTACCCATCTGCCAGCCATGCAACGATTACTTGCTACCCATAAATGGGTTATTTTAAGCAAGGCTTCCCCTCTAAGGGGAAGCTGTCGAGCAAAGCGAGACTGATGAGGTGTAGCCGCTTGCGGCGTTTTTTTTGACGGATTTCTGCGAAATCCTACACCTCATCCGGCTTTTGCTCCGCAAAACCCACCTTCCCCTCAAGGGGAAGGCTTCACA